>NZ_KE992717.1:129072-174688 GCF_000466465.2 Clostridium sp. KLE 1755 | reverse complement strand
AGCCACCGGCTAAGCCGGTGGTCTTGACTAATTGGAGGAGGTATGGATTTATGGAAGCACAGTTTCACTTAAGGCATGAGGAGCCGGCGATGCGCTGGAAGGATGCCCTCCCTATGGGCAATGGGTTCTTAGGAGCCATGGTTTATGGGCATACCGCAAAGGAAAGGATTCAGCTGAATGAGGATTCTCTCTGGTATGGGAAATCGGAGAACAGAATTAATCCGAAAGCGGCCGGAAAGCTGAAGGAAATACAGGAGAAGGTGCTGGACCGCAGATTTGATGAGGCGGAAGAGCTTATGTATTCTTATATGGTATCCTCTCCTCCTAATATGAGGAATTATTCCACGCTTGGAGAACTGGATCTGGCGCTGAATCAGCAGTCTGCTTTTCCCATGGGTTGGTTCCCGGAATCGGAGGGGGAGGATTACGAATCGGATTTGGATCTGGAAAATGGGATCCTGCGGATTGTACATATAGAGGATGGGGTACGTTATGAAAGGGAAATGTTTGTCAGCTTTCCGGATAAGGTGATGGTTATACGGCTGAAAAGCAGCAGGCCGGGGGCAATCCGGCTGGACGTCATGCTGAACAGATATCCCTTTACGGATGCAAAAGCGCCGGATGACAGACGTCCCGGAAAATATGTGAGCGCCGGAGTCTGGCCGGCTACGCGGTGTGACCGTCTGTATACGTTGGATGGAAACCGGATAATCATGGAAGGGCACGAAGCGGAAACCCGATTTGCGGTAGGGGTGTCGGCAGCAACGGACGGCAGAATTGAGGATTGCTATTCCAGGCTGATTATCCGCGAAGCGCAGGAGGTGGTTCTCCTTGTTACGGCGGCTACGGACAACCGGGAGAAGGATTGCCCTGCTGCAGTAAAGAAAGGACTGGATCATGCGGCTGCTATCAGCTATGAGGAGCTTAAACGTAGGCATATCCTGGATTTTTCGCCCTTTATGAGATGCTGCAGCCTGGACGTTGCGGAGGATGCTGCGGCCTCACGGTATTTCCAGTTTGCCAGATATCTGATGGTTTCAGGAAGCAGGGAAGGCTCTTCTGCAATGAACCTGCAGGGAATATGGAACTCGGAATTTGATCCCAGCTGGGACAGCAAGTATACGGTGAATATTAATTTACAGATGAATTACTGGCCCGCCGAAATCTGCAATCTTTCATCGCTGCACAGTCCACTGTTTGAATTGCTCCATAAAATGGAGGAAAGCGGTGAAAAATGTGCCCGGGAAATGTATGGCTGCCGGGGGATGATGTGCCATCATAACACGGATTTTTACGGGGACTGTGCGCCTCAGGATGTTTATCCGGCGGCCACAATCTGGCAGTGCGGCGGCGCCTGGCTGGGGCTGCATATATGGGAGCATTACAGGTATACCCTGGATGAAAAATTCCTCCGGCAGGAATATCCTGTTTTGGAGAAGCTGGCTTTGTTTTTTGTGGATTTTTTGATAGAAGACAAAGAAGGTTTCCTTGTAACCTGCCCGTCGGTTTCACCGGAGAACCGGTTTATTACGGAAAATGGCTATGATACGCCTATCTGCGCCGGACCGACCATAGACAGCCAGATCATCCGCGCTTTAATGATTGCGTGCCTGGAAGCCGGGAAGGTGCTGGGAATTCATAATGACAAGGAAAAAGAATTTGAAAAGGTTCTGAATCGTTTAAGGCCAAATCAAATCGACAGCATGGGACGACTTATGGAATGGGCCTCACAGGAAAAGGAACTGACTCCTGATATGGTACATACCTCCCATCTTTGGGCCGTGTATCCCGGAGATGAAATCGCGTGGAATAAAGACAGAGACTTGTTTGACGCAGCCAAAAAAGCGCTGTATTCCAGAATTGAGCATGGTGCAAGATCATTTGGATGGCCAGGGGCCTGGCATATCGCTTTCTTTGCCAGATTCCTGGACGGTGGAAACGCAGGCAGGATCATTTCCATGATGCTGGAACACGGATTAAGCAGAAGCCTTTTGAATGCGGAAAATGTCTTTCAGATTGACGGAAATATGGGATTGCTGGCAGGCATGGCGGAATGCCTTCTTCAAAGCCATGCGGCGGTCCATTTCCTTCCGGCGCTGCCGCCTTCCTGGAAGAACGGATGGGTGAAGGGACTTCGGGCCAGAGGCGGGATTGAGACGGATATTTATTGGCAGGACGGCATGCTGACCGCTGCCTGGGTCAAAAGCGACAGCAGCCGGATGGTTGAATTTACGGGAAATTATCCGTTCCTGATCCGGCAGGGGGACAGAAATATAGAGTATGAGGAATGTATAGAAGGCTATCGGATTTATATGGAGGAAGGGAAGCAGTATGAGCTTCTTTTCGGAAAGACGGAGGAGTAAAAGGAAATGAGCAGCAGAGCAGGTAACAGGATACAGCGCCTGGAAAACAATGACTGGAAATTTATGCATGGGGACTTCCCGGAGGCGGAGACGCCGGATTTTGACGATTCCCAATGGTATGATATCGGGCTTCCGCATTCTTTCGGCATTCCTTATTTTATGACAAATGAGTTTTATGTAGGCTATGGCTGCTACAGGAAAAAACTGTATGTGGAAAAGGAATGGCTTGGAAAACGGATTTCCCTGGAATTTCAGGGGAGCTTTCAGGATACGCAGGTGTATGTAAACGGCTGCCTGGCAGGAAGCCACAAAGGGGGATATACGGCTTTTATCGTAGATATTACTTCCTGTGTCCATGAAGGGGAGAACCAGTTATTTATAAGGGTCAATAATCTTTGGAATCCCAGGCTTGCGCCAAGAGCGGGGGAACATGTATTCAACGGAGGCATTTACCGGGATGTGAGCTTAATTGTCACGCAGCCGCTCCATATAGCATGGTATGGAACCCGTGTGACAACGCCGGAGGTTTCAAAGGGGACAGCGAAGATAGCAATGGATACTGAGATTTGCAATGAGGCAGAAAATGCCGCGCAATGCCGTCTGGTATCAAGGATTCTCCGGGAGGGAGAGGAAATCGGGAGAGTATGTTCTGCGTTGAACGTATCTTCTGGTGATACGGAAATAGTTTCGCAGGAATATACGCTTTGCCGGCCTGAGCTGTGGCATCCGGATCATCCCAATCTCTATGTCCTTAAAAGTGAGATATGGGAAGGGGAAAGGCTGACAGATAGCTGCGAGACTGAATTTGGCATCCGGTGGTTTTCTTTTTCAGCGGACACAGGATTTTCATTAAACGGGGAGCATTATGAGATACACGGGGCAAATGTACATCAGGATCATGCGGGCTGGTCTGATGCGGTGACCCATACGGGAATACAAAGGGACATCGCCATGATAAAAGGCTGCGGCATGAATTTTATCAGAGGCTCTCATTATCCGCACCATACTTATTTCGCGCAGGAATGCGACAGGCAGGGGATCCTTTTCTGGTCTGAGAATTGCTTCTGGGGGACCGGAGGCCCGAAGGAGGAAGGCTATTGGACCGCCAGCGGCTATCCGGTAAAGGAAGAGGATGAGGAGGAATTTGAACAGAGCTGCCTTCAGACATTAGAAGAAATGATTCGGACAAACCGGAACCATCCCAGCATCATCGTATGGAGTATGTGCAATGAACCGTTCTTTTCCGATATTGAGGTGATGGAAAAAGCCAAAGCGCTGGTGGTCAGGCTTGCAGAGCTTTCCCACAGGTTGGATCCCACGCGTCCGGCCGCAGTCGGCGGAGCACAGAGGGGAGGCTTCGACTGCCTGGGAGATATTGCAGGCTACAACGGAGACGGGGCATCCATTTTTATAAATCCGGGATTCCCCAATTTCGTATCGGAATATGGAAGCACGGTTTCTGATCGGCCGGGAGAATTTATGCACAGATATCAGGACGGGGTGGAGAAAAACTATCCATGGCGCTCCGGGAAATCCTTATGGTGCGGGTTCCATCACGGAAGTATTTTATTTGATATGGGGCATATGGGAATGATAGATTATTACCGTCTGCCGCTGAACACCTGGTATTGGTACCGGGAAAATCTGCTTGGCATACAGCGGCCTGCGATCCTGCAGGAGGGGATCCCTTTCCGGATCCATCTGGCTGCGGACCGGACGGAAATAAGCAGCGACGGGACGCAGGATGCTCATATCATTGTCTCCGTCATGGATGAACAGGGAAACAGAATCACCAATTCCCCGGAGGTGGTGCTTGAGGTGGTAAGCGGGGAAGGTATGTTCCCCACCGGCAAAACCTTTGTTTTTTCTCCGGGAAGGAATAACTTCATTGAAGGGCTGGGAGCCATTGAGCTGCGTTCCTATTATGGAGGAGATACCATAATACAGGCGCGAAGCGGCGGGCTGCTCGGCGACAGGCTCTGTATCCATGTAACGGGCAGTGTAAAACCAGAGAACCGGCAATTGAAGGAATTGCAGCCTCCGCCGTATTTGCAGGGAGCGCCGGAAAGGAAGCAGCTAAGTAATATCAGCCTTAACAGGCCGGTCTTTTGCAGCAGCGCCCACAAAGAGCATCCGGGAAAAAATGTCACGGATGGTAGTTTCAATACCTTCTGGTATCCGGCGGAGGAAGAAACGGGCGGCTGGATCCTGGTTGATTTGGAAGGCACGAAGGAGGTTAAAAGTATTACCCTGGAATTCAACGCTGTTATGAACGGAGTATATGAACTGGCGCTTTCTGATGACAGAAAAGAATTCAGGCAGATATACCTGGCACGGGAAGGGGATGCCAATTCCTTCTTGACAGTGCATCTTTCCTCCGAAAGGGCCAGATTTGTCAGGGCGCGTTTTCCGGGAGAGGCTGTGGGGATTGTTAAAATTGAGGTTATGGCGTAAGATTTACGGCAGCAGGAAAGACATATCAATGTCTTTTCTGCTGCCTGTTAAAATGCTCAAGAATAAAAAAACAAAGAACAGACAGTTCATACAAGCCAGCGCTTCATGTTGACCGTAAGAAAACGTGGTGGCAGCAGGAATCCGCCCCTCGCCGAAGGCGACTTATAATGGGGAGGTGCAGTAACAGTTCGGCCGAAGGCTAAACTGTTACACAAACTGCAAGTATACGGTTAGGATGTCGATGAAATAATAGAAATGAGTTATAAATTATGATACACTGATATTGTACTGAGAAAATCTGCTGATGTTATAGAGCAGTACGAAATGTGGAAGAATCAAAAATTATTAATTGAAAGCTGGTGAAAGGATTGATATATATTTATACGGAGAAGCAGGAATCAGAAGACTGGGTGCTAAAAAATGATTTATTCTTTAATCTGTATACAGGTAATCAACCGCTTACGGAAGAGGATAAACAGGCAATTTTAAAAATCGATTCAGCAAAGGTAACAGAAGATAATCATATTGAGACAAAATATGGCCTGGGTACAATACGAAATCTTTCCAGTGAATGCAAAACATATCTGAATATAATTAAGAATCCCGGTAAAGTGGTAAGTGCAGAGGAATGCGGCGGTAATGTGCTTTCTTTATTGTTTAAGCTGGATAATATTAAAATCTATATGAAGCGTCCGGAGCGTTTTGCCATAGACGATAACGTCCGGATTTGTTTTAATGAAATTGAAATTGTAGTTGGCAGAAAGGGTTATGAGCAATGGTGGACCAGGGAATATGAAAGGAGGGCGGAGGATGATTTATAGTACGTTAGAATTTAGCGCGGCTCCTTTTCAGTATTATTTGACTTTTACCAGCAGATTAACGTTGGTACGCGGTGACAGCGCAACCGGTAAAACATATTTGTATCAGCTGCTGGAGGATTTAAGACTGATTGATAAATACAATGCAATCAAACTTTTCAATTATAAGAGTGATGACTTTCATAATGGTTTAGCAGCATGCAGGGATAAATTTATTGTCATTGATAATGCAGATACAATTTTGAATGAAGAGGATAAAAAGTTTATTAATTTTGAAAAGAGTAACCAGTACCTTTTATTTCTCAGAAATTGCGATGGTTTAAATGTTTCCGGTGACAGCTTTACGATTTTAAAAGAAAAAAACCACCTTATTACTCTTCAGAAAGAATTGGTGTTGCCATGAAATACTTATGGACGGAGGATCAGGGAGCAGGTCTGCATTTTTGGCAGTTGGCGAACAGGTATCGGCCGCAAGGATGTGATATCTATGAGGACTCATATTTTAAAGGCAATTGAAAACCATAGAATAAATCTCGACAATATTACAGACGAAAAATCAATTAAATATTTAATGGGATTCAGACATTTTTCGACGGAAAGGGTTATAAAGTCTATGACCTATATGCTGACTGACACAGATGCCTGGAGTGTAAAAGGCAGATTGATGGGGGAATGCTGGTATAAAGACTGTTGTATATTGGAAAATGGGGACAGGAAGCATTGCCATATAGATGAAAAGATAGGAGAAGAAAAAATGCGGGTACTTTTGACAGATGATGAAATGCGAAGAATTGCCGCTGATATTCAGTAACCTATGAAATATTACATATAATTGAAGGGCAGCAGAAATGACATGCCAATGTCATTTCTGCTGCCTTTCAATTATTATTGTAGAAATATAACAATAAATTTGTATAATATTATATTTTGTTATATAATATAAATAACAAAAATGCACCTATATATTTTAGTTACAATAAAAATCACCAAAAAACGAAAAAGGAGATGAACTATGGCGGAGGCAAGAGAGCTGATTCTGAAGCTGGGTCAGAAGATTACGGACAGGATCGGAGTGAAGGTAACCACGGAGGACCCGGAGTACTGGGGGCTGGCATGTGTGATAACGGACGAGATGGCGGAGGTTGCGCTGGCGATGAAGGTGAGGGTGCCCGCCACGGCCCAGTGGATAGCGAAGCGGTGCAAGAAGAGCGTGGAGCGCACCGAAGAGCTGCTTCAGGAAATGAGCGTCATCGGCCTGATTGAGTACAACTGGGAGAATGAAGATCATCATAAGCAGTATGTGCTGCCCATGTTTGTGCCGGGCTGCGCGGAATTTATGATGATGAATGCAAAGCAGGTGGAGGAGCATCCGGAGCTGGCGGATTTCTTTGAGCAGATGGCCAGGCTGCCGCTGGAAAAGGTGACGCCCATGGTGCCGCAGGGCGGTGCCGGAATCGGTATGCATGTTATCCCTGTGGAAAAGGCGATTCCCTCCTCCCAGGAATCGGCAAGCATAGAACATATTTCCTACTGGCTGAATAAATATAAGGACAAATATGCGGTGGGCGCATGCTCCTGCCGCCGGCAGCAGCGGGTGAGGGGAGAAGGGACAGGCGATCTGGAGGATGATCTGTGCATCGGCGTGGGGGATATGGCCGATTATCTGGTGGAAACCGGGAAGGGACGCTATATCGATTACGATGAAGTGATGGAAATCCTCCAGCGGGCGGAGGACAACGGCTATGTCCACCAGATAACAAACATTGACGGCGAAGAGAAAATTTTTGCCATCTGCAACTGTGCGATAGGCGTCTGCAACGGCCTGCGCACCTCCCAGCTGTTCAATACCCCCAACATGTCCCGTTCCGCCTATCGGGCCAGCGTGACAAAGGAAAACTGCGTGGCCTGCGGACGGTGCGTGGAATACTGTCCTTCGGGAGCAGCCAGGCTGGGGCAGAAGCTGTGTACGAAAAACGGGGAAATCGAGTACCCTGTACAGGAGCTGCCGGATGAAACAAAGTGGGGCAGAGATAAATGGATTGTGGATTACCGGGATAAAAACCAGATTAACTGCTATGACACCGGCACAGCCCCCTGCAAGGCCTCCTGCCCGGCCCATCTTCCGGTGCAGGGCTATATCAAAATGGCTTCCCAGGGAAAATATCTGGACGCGCTGAAGCTTATCAAGACGGAAAATCCATTCCCCGCCGTATGCGGAGCCATCTGTAACCGCCGCTGCGAGGATGCCTGTACCAGAGGCCGTGTGGATCAGGCCGTTGCCATTGATGAAATCAAGAAATTCATCGCAGAGCAGGAGCTTCATGCAAAAACCCGCTATATTCCTCCCATGCTGAACTATTCAGGAAAGCCCTTTCAGGAAAAAATAGCTGTCATCGGTGCAGGCCCTGCTGGAATGTCCGCCGCGTTTTATCTGAAAAAAATGGGATATCCGGTCACTGTTTTTGAAAAGGAAAAACGGCCCGGCGGCATGCTGATGAATGGCATCCCTTCCTTCCGTCTGGAAAAGGATGTGATTGAAGCCGAGATCGATGTGCTTCGGGAAATGGGAGTGGAATTCAGGTGCGGCGTGGAAGTGGGCCGGGACATCACTGTCCAAAAGCTGAGACAGGATGGGTACAAGGCCTTCTATGTGGCAATAGGCGCCCAGGACGGCCGGAAGGCAGGCATCCCCGGAGAGGATGCAAAGGGTGTGCTCACAGGACTGGAATTTTTACGCTGTGTGAACCAGGATATGGAAAATACCAGGATAGCCGGACGCACCGTTGTTATCGGCGGCGGAAATGTGGCTGTGGATGTAGCAAGGACAGCGCTCCGGGCAGGCGCATCATCTGTTTCCATGTATTGCCTGGAAACGCGGGAAACAATGCCTGCCGCAGGAGATGAGATTGAAGAAGCGGCGCAGGAGGGCATCGGTATCTGTAATTCCTGGGGCCCGAAGGAAATCCTTACGGAAAACGGCAGGGTAACAGGTGTGGTATTTAAAAAATGCGTTTCCGTTTTTGACGAATCGGGCCGTTTCCATCCGGTTTACGATGAAGAACAGCTGCTTACCGTGGAATGCGAAGCCGTACTTGTAGCCATCGGCCAGTCTGTCAGATGGGGAGAACTGCTTGCGGGAACAAAGGCGGAATTCAACAGAAACGGAACCGTAAAGGCGGATCCTGTGACCTACCAGACTGCCGAGCCCGATATTTTTGTGGGCGGGGATGTTTATACCGGACCAAAATTCGCCATTGACGCCATCGCTGCGGGAAAGGAAGGCTGCGTTTCCATACACAGGTTTGTCCATCCGGGACAGAGCCTGACGATAGGGAGAAATTTAAGACAGTTCAGTGAACTGGATAAAGATAATCTGCAGCTGGATCCGGAAACCTTTGACAACGCAAAACGGCAGGTGCCCGGCAGAAAAAGCCCGGATGGGAACAATAATTTCCGGGATTTGCGAAGCACCTTTACCGAAGAGCAGGTGCGCGCGGAAGCCGGACGCTGCCTGGGCTGCGGCGCTACGGTGGTGGACCCGAACAAATGCATCGGCTGCGGCGTCTGCACCACCAAATGCGAATTTGACGCCATTCATTTAAGCAGGGATCTGCCGGAAGCGAGCAGGATGTATAAAGCGGAGGATAAGATGAAGGCCATCCTTCCTTATATGCTCAAGCGCGAAATCCGGATCATACGCAAGGGAAAGAAGGGGTAGGCAAAAATGCATGAACTGGGTATTATCGTACATATTTCCCGTACCCTGGATGAGGTGGCAAAGGAAAACAACCTGACAGAAATCGGCTCCGTCACCCTGGAAATCGGGGAGGTAAGCGGCATAGTCCCGGATTATATGACAGATTGCTGGAAGTATTACCGGAAAAAATCGGAGCTTTTTAAGGATTCGGATCTGAAAATTGAGATCCTGCCGGCGGTAACCTACTGTGAGGCCTGTCAGAAGACCTATCCTACGGTGGAATTCGGACGGCAGTGCCCCGGCTGCGGCAGCTTTGAAACCTATCTGCTCACGGGGAATGAGTGCAGCATCAAAGAAATCGAGGCCTGCTGAAAAGGCAGGGCTAAAAGGAGTAAGAGCGTGAGATAAAATTTAGTTTTATGCACGCTCTTTGGGAGGGGAGATTATGTTATTTCATGTTTATGGCAGTAATGCCGTCTATCAGTGGATAGCCATGCTGGCGGTTCTGGCGGCGTTGATTTTGCTGAATGAATTTTCCAGAAGGAGTAAATTCGGCGGCCTGTTTATGTTCGGCGTGCTGCCTGCGGCGTTGACCGTATATTTTGTGGTAATTGCCGTGGCGGCCGGACAGGGAGCGCAGTGGGCGTTGAATAACCAGACACATCTGTATATGAACGGCTGGTTCCATTATGCCAAGCTTTACGCCTCGCTGGCGGGCTGTATCGGCTTTATGATGATTAAGTACGGCTGGGGTATCGGTAAAAAGCACTGGTTTAAAGCGTTCCCGTTTGCCATTGTGGCTATTAATATCCTGATTGCCGTCGCCAGTGATTTTGAATCCGCAATCAATGGCTGGAATGCGTGGTGGATGTCGTCGGAAAGCGTATGGCTGTACGGCGGATGGCATAATATCATGAACGGAATTGCCGGGATCCTCAATATCCTGTGCATGACCGGATGGTGGGCGGTTTACGCTTCCAAGGATAAAAAAGACATGATCTGGCCGGATATGATTTGGGTCTATATCCTGGTCTATGATATCTGGAATTTTGCCTATACCTATAACTGCCTGCCCACACATTCTTGGTTCTGCGGCGTGGCGCTGCTCTTGGCTCCCACCATCGCGGCCCTTTTATGGAATAAGGGCGGATGGATTATGAACCGGGCCAATACCCTGTGCATGTGGTGCATGTTCGCCCAGGTGTTCCCTCTTTTCCAGGAAACCTTCCCCGACGGCACCGCAGCATATAAATGGGCTGCCATACCCGTACAGTATGCGGACGGCACAATGAACGGCATCGCCGCCGGTACGGCGGTAAACGCCAACCCCACCGCAATGCTTGTGATCAGCGCTCTGGCCCTGCTCACCAATGCGGCAGCGCTTGCCTACATTATTTACAAATCCGTGAAAAATAAAAAGAACCCCTATACGGGCGAGGTATTTACGGAATTCAAGTATTACAAGGAAGCGTTGGCGAGGGCGGACGTTAAATAGCAAGTTAAATTAAGCTGCGTTAATCTGAAATTTGGGGCCGGCATAGCTCACAGGAGTTTATGCCGGCCTCTTTATGAGTGTAACAAACATAGGCTATATGAAAAAATAAAATTTTTCAGCTGTTTAGCGCCAATCCATTTCATGCATAGCATTTACAATTTCTGAAATACTAAAAATAAAAAGGAGTACACAATGGAAAATTCAGATACGGTAAAATTGCTTCGTGAATGTGACGCCGGCACGAAAATGGCAGTATCCTCCATAGATGAGGTTCTGGAAAAGGTGTGCGACAGCAATATGAAGAAACTGCTTGAGGAAAGCAAAGTGCATCATGAAAAGCTGGAAAATGAGATCTGGGAAATGCTGGACCGCTTCGATTCGGAAGAAAAGGAACCCTCCGCAATGGCAAAAAGCATGTCCTGGATGAAAACAAACGTGAAGCTGAGCATGGATAACAGCGATGCCACAGTGGCGGATCTGATTACAGACGGCTGCAATATGGGAATAAAATCCCTGAACAGATACCTTAACCAGTATGAAGGCGCTGAAAATTCTGCAAAAAAGACCTGTAAAGAGCTGATATCCATTGAGGAACAGCTTTGTGAAGATCTGAAATGTTATCTGTAGCAGTTGAATGAGAAAAAAATGCTGCCGTATTATGACTGTCCAACAGTTCAAAATACGGCAGTTTTTTATATAAATTTATATCAGTTAAAAAGGTTTCTATGCCAGCGTATCGTCACGCAGCGCTTCCGCCATGCTGCAGCGCAGAATTTTTTTACCGCCGATATAGTAGGCCAGGGCTACAAAACCAAGAATCGCCAGACTGAACACTGCAATTGGCGCCACAGGGGCAACCGGCAGAAATTCTGAAAGATTCAGGTAGCTTGCCCTGACTGCGAATACAATAAAGGCTGCGGTCAGCGGCAGTGTGATGATAAGCGGCCGAAGGGCGATGACCAGCGCTTCAATACAGAACATTTTCCGGATTCCTCCCGGTGTCAGACCTACGGACATATACTGGGCAAATTCCCGTTTCCGCTGATGAAGAAAGCCCAGCGTATAGGAAAAGACATTGGCAATGCCGATGAAGGCAAGCATTACGCACAAACCGCCGAGAATCAGCTGATAGCCCTGAATCATCAGATCATTTGTGATTTTATCCTGAATCCGGTTCTCGCTTACCATGTCGTAGTCCGGGCTGATAAGCCGGCTCACCTCCTGCTCCAGGGCAGCCATCCCGGCGGGATCCGTTCTGTTTTCGGATAGAATCCGGACATAGGTATCTTCTTCGGCGCCGCCCAAATGATCGGCTGTTTTTTCCCATAAGGAAAGAGGCATGAACTGCACCAGGGTATAATTATCATATTCCTCCTTTAATACGGGAACGGTCTGGGTATAGGCGAGTACGGGAATTTCTGCCTGGCCGCTTTCCTGCTTCGCATTCAGCAGGGTGACTGTATCCTGCGCTTCCTTTACATAAGGAACATAGATTCTGTGCCGGAAATTACTGTGCAGGCTGTCCCAGATCTGATTCAGTATTATGGTTCCGTCAAGGCGTGGTGTGATGCCGATTTCTTCGCAGTATGCTCTAAAAGCGTCATCGTCCAGTATGACGATGGGCGCTTCTGCCAGCCAGGCGCCGGCTTCTTTGGCAGTTGCAGCGTCAGTGGCGCCGGACGCTGCCTGTCCGGCCAGCACAGCCGGCCCGCCTAGTGCGGCCAGCTCGTTACTCTGCCAGCTGTCAGGAATGCGGACCTTTGCCATGGCTTTCTGATATACAACGCAGTCCTGGATTCCACGGATTTCCCGCAGCTTTTCCGTCAGCCCGAAATTTTCTATTTCTGTATCCTTTAAGGTCACCATGATATCCCATACATTCTGGTATTTCTCAAAATAGGTGTATTGGGTGCTGAGCGTGGAAAGACTGAAAAAATTCATCATTATGGAAAAACCAAAAAAAGACAGCGTCAGGGAAAGGGTGGAGGTGCGCAGGGCTTTTTTCTGTGCCTTCAGCGCATTGCCCGCCAGTTCCCCTTCCATGCCGAACAGCAGCGCCAGCAGCCTGGATTTTTTCTTTTTCTTAAGCTGCAGCCCTCCCGCATTCCGGATGGCCTCAAGGGGTGTCATGCGGCTGAGCTTAATCGCCGGCAGCCAGGCTGAAAAGAGCACCGTAAAAAGTGAGGCAAGGATGGTAACCGCAAAAATCGCGGGATGATAGCAAAATTGTAGGAGCATATTGTCCCGTTGCGGCAGCTGTGACACAAGCAGATTAGCCGCCTTCATTACTCCAAAGCTGAGGGCGATTCCAAGCAGCCAGCCGGCCAGAATCGGAATCAGACTGAGTATGGCGGCCTCCTGCATCAGGCAGAACCGGATCTGCCCCGGCGTGGCGCCGATGCTGGAAAAAATGCCGAACTGGTGGATTCGTGCGTTCATGGATACGGCGAAGGAATTGTGGATGATTAAAATCAGGGAAAAGGATACCAAAACCAGCACCACAAGATAAAGGCTCAGCAGCATGGGCGGCTGTTTCGCGTTGGGATCGTGAATCAGATACTGGGACAGAAGCAGCGTATTATAACTGACCGCATTTTCCTCCAGCCCCAGCCTTTCCGCTATCAGGGGCATATCCTGATATGCAACCCTTCTGTTGTAAAAATAAATATCCACAATGGTTCCTTTTGCGCCGGAAAGGGCGTTGTTGATGACGGCCTTTTCCACGTTGGCAAAGCTTTTTATGGTACTTAGCTGCAGTTCACTGATTTCTCCGGTGATCCGTCCGTCCCAGTCCCCATCCTCCAGGATGATGCGCGCCGTTTCATCCATCCAGAAGTTGTAAAAAAGGGTGCACAGAAAAGACAGGAACAGAGCGGCAATGAGGGCCGCAGCCATGATGGACAGGCTGGACGCCTTGTTATTCTTGATAAAGCCTGATGAATAGTCCTTCCACATATTATTTCCCCCGTTTCTGATCGCTGATGATGCGACCGTCTTCTATTACGATGATACGATCTGCTTCCAGGGCGATTTTTTCGTCGTGGGTTATCAGCAGGATAGTCTGGTTCAGGCTGCGGTTGGAAAGCTTCAGCAAATCGATGATTTCCCTGGAATTTTTCTGATCCAGGTTACCGGTAGGCTCGTCGGCCAGCAGCAGGGCCGGACGGTAAATCAGCGACCTGGCGATAGCCGCGCGCTGCTGTTGGCCGCCGGACAGCTGGCTTGGCAGAAAATCCAGCTTATCCGCGATCCCAAGCGTAGTTATCACCTTGTCAAAATATTCCGGATTCGGCTTCCTTTTGTCTAACAGAAGCGGCATGAGAATATTTTTGCGTACGGTAAGTGTGGGGATGAGGTTATAAAACTGATAGACAAGGCCCACCTTCCTGCGCCGGAAGATGGCCGCCTGCGTTCTGTTCATGGAGGAGATATCCGTACCCTCCACGAGCACCTTCCCTTCGGTGGGGGAATCCACGCTTCCCAGAATATGTAAAAGTGTGGATTTGCCGGAACCGGAGGCTCCCACAATTGCCACGAATTCTCCCTGCTCCACGGACAAATCTATCCGGTCCAGGGCCGTTACCTGATTATTTCCGGTGCCGTACAGCTTTCTGACACCTTCGCATTTAAGAATTTCCATAATGATTGCTCCTCGTATTCTAAGTTTATTGCCGCGGACAACGAGCCAGGCAGCCATGCTTGCATGGATATTTGGCGGTTGCCGCGAAGGTCCAATATCCCGCTGCCCTGCAGCGCTGCAAGTTTGATAGCCTGTTGCCAGCAGCGGGGCTTTGACTGCCTTTGTTTTCACTGTACATCGATGTAAGCTTATTATAGCAAATAAAAGTGACATCTCAGTGACACTTTTTGATGATTAATATGGTACAATGTAACTGTTGGCCGAACCATTTTTGTACTTCCTTTGTGGGAGGCTGAGCGTTGCGGTAAAATTAATTGTGGGAGAAAAAAATGGAAGTATTTGATGCGGATATTAAAAAGGATGAGGGCGGGAGGCTCACAGTGATAGAACTGCCCTTTTTTCCAAGGGAGGTTTTCAAAAGGCCGAAGGGAACGCTTTATGTAAGCGGCACGATCAATCATATAGAATACCGGTGCAAGCTGCTGGCCCGCGGAAACGGCAGGTTTGCCATGACGGTGGATAAAGCGTTGCAGAAGGCCTTGGGCTATGACGGCGGGACAATGAAGGCCCATGTGACCATGGCCGTTGAGGAAGCGGGGAAAGAGACGGGAGGGGAAAATTCTGTGGAAATGTCTGCGGAGCCTTCGTTAATTCCCTGCGGTATGGATACCCTCACAGCAGTCAGGACAAGGCAGAGCATACGCAGTTTTACTGCGGAACCGATTGCAGGGGAAATGCTGGATACCATTCTGTGCGCCGGGATGTATGCGCCCTCGGCCAAAAACAAGCGTCCCTGCCATTTTATTGTGGTGAGGGAGAGACAGATCCTTACCGGACTGTCCCGCAGCAATCCCAATGCGGCGATGCTGGAAACTGCGGCCTGTGCAATTATCGTCTGCGGAGATAAAAACAGGGAAGGGATGAAGGAATTTTTATACGCGGACTGTGCCGCGGCCGTGCAGAACATGCTTCTTTGCATTCACAGTCTTGGTCTGGGCGGCGTCTGGTGCGGCGTTGCGGCCGGTTCTGACTGGCGCAGGGAGATTGCGGCGGCCTTTGCCCTTCCGGTAAAAATTGAGCCAACAGCAGTAATTGCGTTGGGATGGCCGGGAGAAACAAAAGAAATCCGCTCCCGGTGGGAGCCGGAGAAAATTCATTATGGGCAATGGTGATCCGGGCAGGAAATGTCTGAGAGGGAAATCTCTGTAAAAACTCTTGTAAAAAGCGATGGATTTTATATAATGGGCTAAAGGAGGGGAAAAACATATGTCAGAAAACCGATGTTATTATTTAACTCCGGATCATCATCTGGAGCTGCGCGTGGAAGATGTGCCGTCCCCCGGGACAGGGGAAGTTCTTATTAAAATAGCCGCTAACGGGATATGCGGTTCGGATCTGCATTTTTATAAGAGCGGCCGGCTGGGGAATTTTGTCGTGACAAATCCTTACATCCCGGGGCATGAGGCAAGCGGCGTAATCGAGGCGCTGGGAGAGGGCGCAGGCAAATTCAAAGAAGGGGATCAAGTGGTAATCGAACCCGGAATTCCCTGCGGAAAATGTCATTACTGTAAAACCGGACGCTACAATCTTTGTCCGGATGTTAGATTTCTGTCGGAGCCGGGTGTGAACGGTACCTTCTGCGATTATGTGGTGGTGCCGGAGCATTTCGTATTTCCGGTTCCCCAGGGACTGAGCCTGGAAGCCGCCGCCCTTGCGGAGCCAGCTGCAGTGGCCGTACAGGCGGTAAACCGGGGGCGTGTCCATCCAGGGGACGTGGGAGTCATTGTGGGGGCAGGCCCCATCGGGCTTCTGACTCTGCAGGCCTTTAAAGCGGCCGGCGGCAGCTATGCCGTATGTGTGGACAAGGTTCCGGAACGTCTGGAATGGGCGAAACAGCTGGGAGCGGATGAAATTTTCATCCCCTCGGAACAGATCCCTGCGCTTGAAAATAAAGGGGATATTGTATTTGAAACCGCCGGGAACAACGCTTCCACGGCCCTGCTCTTTACCATGGCCCGCCCGGGCGGCAGATGCGTGCAGGTGGGGTGGCCGGGCAGCAACATCGTTCCTGTGGATGTGGCAAAGCTGATGGAAAAGGAACTGGACTACATGGGAGTGAACCGGTATGCCAATGCCTTTGAGACGGCGCTTGCCTGGCTGAAGGACGGCCGTATAGTTTCAGAGAGGATGATAACCCACAGGTTCCCGCTGAGCCGGATCCAGGAAGGGTTTGACTGGGCGCTGGCGCATCCCAATGAGACGATAAAGGTCATAATTTATAACGATTGAGATTTTCTGTTGCAATAACACCGGGGAGCCGCATAAATACTGGATTTATGCGGCTTCCCTTAATTTCTGCATCATGGATTTTCTGTAAAATTATCCCCTGGCTTTTTCCAGAATTTTTATCACCTCACCGACCTTGAGCACCTTTCCATAGGATACCACTTTTCCGTCAACGACAAGGGCGGGGGTAGTCATTACGCCATAAGCTGCGATCTGTGTAAAGTCGGTAATATGATCGATGGAGGCGTCCATATTCAGCTGCTCTAAAGCTGCCTTTACAGCCGCTTCAAGCTGATTGCATTTCGCACAGCCGCTTCCTAAGATTTTAATGTCTGCGCCCTCTGTTTTTGCTTGTTCCGCCTGCGCCATGCTTTCCGCATTGAAATTACCGCCGCAGCAGCAAGGGGCGTTTCCTTCTTTTTTGTTTTTCCTTCCAAACAGTGCCATAATGATAATCTCCTTTCAATCAGACCAAAAATAAGTGGAGCAGGTTAAACAAATAACCAACAAGAATAATGCCGCCTGTGCAGATACCGATAAAGAGGGAAAGCAGTTTAGGTTTTACCGCCTTTCGCAGCATTATCAGGGACGGTAGAGACAATGTAGTAACCGCCATCATAAAAGATAAGATTGCACCAAGCTGCGCGCCTTTGGCAAATAAAGCTTCAGCAACGGGGATTGTGCCAAAAATGTCCGCATACATGGGAATGCCGACAAGTGTTGCTAAAATCACCGAAAAGGGATTGCTGCTGCCCAGTGCGGTTTCAATCCAGGACTGTGGTATCCAGTTATGAATAAAGGCGCCGATGCCCACGCCAACAAGAATATAGGGAAATACTTTTTTAAAAGTAGCCGCAACCTGCTCCCACGCATATTTCAGCCTATCCCTTTTCGTTAAATCCGGAGCTTCTATATCCACGCTTCCGGCGGTTTTGATATACTGCTCAACGTATTTTTCCATGTGCAGTTTTTCAATGATGATACCGCCTGCAACGGCGATAACTAAACCGACAAGAACATAAATGACAGCAATTTTTGTACCGAAGATACTCATCAGCAGAACGAGGGAACCAAGGTCAACCATAGGGGAGGATATCAGAAAAGAAAAGGTTACGCCCAACGGAAGCCCCGCGCTTGTAAAACCGATGAAAAGCGGTATGGAGGAACAGGAACAAAACGGTGTCACTGTCCCGAGCAGGGCAGCAATAATATTTGCCCCCACGCCATGAAAACGTCCTAATATCCGTTTGCTTCTTTCTGGCGGGAAATAGCTTTGGATATAGGAAATCAAGTAAATAAGCACGCAAAGCAGAACAGTGATTTTAATTGTATCATAAAGGAAAAACTGAATGCTTGCGCCGGTTTTGCTTTCAAGGTTAAGCCCGGCAGCGGATAATCCGCCGCCTATCACTTTATTCAGCCATTTCATGCCCAACACTTGATTTTGAAAAAAGTCCCAGAAAATTTTGAACATCTGCAGGAAATCCCTCCATTCTATTTATATATTGCAATCTATCGATATAATGATTGTTATTTAAGCCGCCTTATTCCTGGCGGCTTATCATTCATTGCAGCTACGCGGGATACTGTCTGTTACCGTTGTAATTTGATTCAGCAATTCCTTTGCACGCTCAATCCCTTCCGGATTGAAGGAATAGTACGTCCATTTTCCCTCTTTGCGCCCTACAACTATTTCTGCATCGCATAATATTTTCATATGATGGGACAACGTTGGCTGTCCGATATTAAGTTCTTCCAGTAATTTGCACGCACATTTTTCTCCGCTTTGCAGCAGGCCTAAAATTTTCCATCGGTTTGCATCGCAAAAAGCTTTGAAAATCCTTGCGTTTTTTTCATTTTCCGTCATAGTCTGCGCTCCCTTCTTTTTGGGCTCGTTTTTATTATATGCATCATATTGATATTTGTCAATGTATTGTTTTGTATAAACTTGCCTGAAAGGGTGGTATCATGCCGGTGTAGACGACATGGTATCTGCACATCCTGGCTTCTGGCTCACCGCAGAAATCCAGGCGCTAAATTCCGTCGTAGGCCCATATTGGCGGAACGGATATGATATAATGAAAATGCCAAATAAGTCTGGAAACCAGAATTTTAGGAGGATTTACTTATGTTAATTGAAACGAAAAGATTGTTCATACGGGACTTGAGAAGAGAAGATGAAGTTTTTTTTGCTGAAATGGCGGCAGATGGCAGTTTAAATGATGTTGGCTTTGATAAAGACTGCTATAAATGGATAACGCAATGGAGGGCTGAGGCTGAAAAATTTGCGATTAGGGATAATCCGGCAATGGATTATCTAGCTTATGCGGTAATTTTAAAGAATGTAAATATTGCGGTCGGTGCAGTAGGGTGTTCCTATTATGAAGACCTTAATGAAATAGGTATTACCTATTTTATTGGCGCGCAATATAGGAACAACGGCTATGCAGTAGAAGCTGTGAAGGCATATACTGAATTTTTTTTCAATCATTATAAATTACATAAGATGATAGCGACGGTAAGAGATGAAAATGTATTCTCTTGGAAGGTAGTTGAAAAAGCAGGTTTTCTGTTGACCAAAAAGGATAAGTACAGGGACATAAATGATAGGGAAGAAAAAACGTATCGTTTCTATGAGATTACTGAGAAGATATTGGATGATTTTCACCTGTAAAATCACCAAAAAATTTACCAATAACCTAAAAAATATCCATGTTTATCAAATAAAAAATATCGTATGATTTTCCTGTGGAGAAATGTAACGCCAAAATAATCATGAGGCAAAGGAGCAGGCAAACATAATGCAAATCACTGTAAATGAAAAAAAGGAAACTGCAAAACTGGGAGATCTTTATGGGATTTTCTTTGAAGATATCAACCATGCGGCCGACGGAGGCCTGTATGCAGAGCTGGTGAGGAACCGCAGTTTTGAATTCTGTGAAATTGACAATAAAGAATACCATGCGCTGACCGCCTGGGAGAGGGTGCTTCCTGCGGATGCCAAAGGAACAATCACCATCCAGACAGGACATGCGGTGTGCTGTAAAAATCCGCACTATCTGGTACTGGATGCCATGGATCCCCTGGATGGGATCGGGGTAAGAAATGAAGGCTATAATCAGGGAATTCCTCTGGAAGCCGGGGAAAAATACTTATTTTCCTGTCATATCTCCTGTGACGGGCGTCCGCTGCAGATGGAGGTTTCCCTGGAAAGTGTGGATGGAAAGCTTTATCAGGCACAGCGTTTTTCCATAGAGAACAAGGATTGGGAGAAAATTGAGGCTGTATTTGACGCACCGGTTACGGATTATGGAGCCAGGCTGGGAATCTGGCTGAAAACCCCGGGACGGGTTTATATCGATAATGTATCGCTTTTCCCGGAAAAGACATTTATGGGCCGGAAAAACGGGGTGAGGAGGGATATTGCACGACTGCTTGCGGACATGCATCCTAAATTCATGCGTTTCCCGGGAGGATGCCTGATTCATGACGGTTCACTGAATCCTGAAGACAGAGATTCCATGTACCGTTGGAAAAATACGATCGGTCCTGTTATGGAACGTCCCTCCAGGAGAAATAACTGGGGATATAACCAGTCGCTGGGACTGGGATACTATGAGTTTTTTCAATTCTGTGAGGATATTGGCGCAAAGGCGCTTCCGGTACTTCCGGCAGGATATGATCCTCATCACAGAAGGGCTGCCTCTTTTGAACAGCTGGGGGAATGGGTACAGGATGCGCTGGATTTGATTGAATTTGCCAATGGCGCACCTTCCACCACCTGGGGGTCGCTCCGGGCGGAAATGGGGCATGAGGCGCCTTTTGGTCTGGAATATATCGGAATCGGCAATGAAGAGGTGGGAGAGGAATTTTTTGAACGATATCCTTATTTCCACAAAGCCATAAAAGCAAAATACCCGGAGGTAAAAATCATCAATACCGCAGGACCGGCCGCCGCAGGGGAGGCGTATCGGATGGGCTGGGAAAACGCGCGAGAGTATGGAGCGGATTTCATTGACGAACATTATTATCAGGCGCCGGAATGGTTTATTTCTAATCATCACCACTATGATGGCTATGGTAAGGAGCATACCAGGGTATTTCTGGGAGAATACGCTTCCAAGGATAATGCCTGGTACAATGCGCTGGCGGAAGCGAGCTATATGATCGGGCTGGAAAGAAATGCAGACAGCGTAGGACTCGCCTGTTATGCGCCCATGCTCTGCAACGCGGACTATGTCAACTGGCGGCCAAATATGATTTGGTATGATAATCACAGAGTGTATGCAACGGCCAATTATTATGTGCAGAAGCTGTTTATGAATCATCAGGGAGACACGGGGTTTGAGGTGCGCCTGAATACCCGGATGGCTGCGCAGCCGTTCCCTGTGACCAGGGGAAATAAAATTTATCTGGCACCCAATATGCGCAGGATGGACAGCATTATGGAATGTACGGAAATTGAGATCGAAACGAAAGACGGCGTTACAAGATGCAAGGATGTGCTGTTGAAGGCGGAGGAGAGCCCTGTGCTTTTGGGAGAAGCGCAGGGAAGCTATACCATACGCTTCCGTATGAAGCGTCTGAGTGGCTGGCTGGGTCTTGCGCTGTGGTTTGACTGTGCCGATGAGGCGAATAAGAGAAAGATTGAATACGGCGGCTGGGAAAACCAGAGCTGTACGCTGGAAGAGGATCTTAATGGAAGGAATTCCAATCTGGATTTGGGAAATTTCTGCGTGCGGACCGGCTTCGTCCATTCTGTAGAAGTACGGGTGGAGCCGCAGCGGATAGTGAACATCATTGACGGCAAAATCATGAATGACGCCCTCCTTCCGGAAGAGATTATTGAGCCGTTATACTGCACGGCGTCCAGAGAAGAAAGCAGCGGGGATATTATAGTCAAGGCGGTGAATTTAAGAGAAGATTCCTTTGAGGCCGGGATTGCGCTGACGGATGCCAGGATCAGGAGCGCGCGAGTTTATCATATGGACGGCTTCGGGCCGGATGACAGAAACAGCTTTGAGGATCCGGAAAAGGTGGCGCCAAAGGAGAATATGGCAGTGGTGGAGGACGGAGAAATCGTGTATACTTTTCCTGCGCAGTCGATAAATATATTCCGTTTGAAAGTGTGATGCCTTTCAGACCCCGAATCGGAATTGATTCGGGGTCTTTCCCGTTACCTTTTTAAATATTTTCATAAAATAAAAATAGTCACTGTAGCCCACTTTATTTGCCACCATTTCGATGGTATCGTCGGAGGAATTCAGGATTTCCTTAGCTTTATTGATTCTCAGGGCGGTCAGATATCTGGTAAAGGTTTCTCCTGTTTCTTTCTTAAATGCCTGACTTAAATAGCTGGAGTTAAAATTAAAACGCTCTGCCACCTGGCTGAGTGATATATCCCTGTTAAAATTTGCATTGATGTAAACCAGCATTTCCAGAAGATTGGAATTGCTGATATTCTGGCCGATATCCTTCTTATCCTTTACCTGGGACAGCTGGCTGATGAGACAGGACAATTCATTTTCAAAGGTCTGGAAACGCTGAACCAGATGCTCATAATAGTCAGGAAAATCATCCTCTTCTTTCAAAAGCCCGCTGTAGCGGATAGTATTATAAAGCTGTAGCGCGCCTTTAATAGAAAAAAGCTGCCGGTAACTGGGCGATTGAAGCTTTTGAAGCAGCTGCAGGACTCCGTCGGCATAGGGCGGAGAAACCTGAGAAAGAAGTTCGTTCAGGAAAGGCAGGGACATCTGGTCATCGTGTCCGAAACAGAGCTTCATTTCAGGAGTGATAAAATACTGGTAAGCCTGCCGCTGACACTGCCGGACTGCATGGTGCAGATCGGTGATGTCCACAGGCCCGGGCAGAGAGCCATACCCGTCAAAAGTATCCTGAAGGGCGGCCGCGGCGCCGGAAGAGATTCTGTCTTTCGTTATATAGGCCCACTGGGTATTGGAAAGGCGGATCCTCACCCCGTCATAAAGTTCTTCAGGAAGCGGCTTTGTCCCAGTGGTTACAGCTGTGCACACATTATCGGTGAAGATGCCGTGCTGAATCAGATATTTGCGGATGTTGGGGGTATCGTTTGTATAGATATATTCCAGAATACTGTCGTTTGAGAGTATATTTTTTTCGGAGCGCAGCTTTCCGATGGCTTTTAGCAGAAGCTGGATGATATCCTCGGTTTCCACAGGCTTAAGGCAGTAACCCAGCGCGCCGTAGGTGAGCGCCTTCTGGGCATAGGAAAATTCAGCATAGCCGCTCATGATAATAAGCTTTATGGACGGATATTGCTGGTACAGGATTTTGCTCAGTTCAAGTCCGCTGAGCTTCTGCATGCGGATATCCGTAATGACGATATCCACAGGCTTTCTGCGAATAATTTCAAGCGCCTGTTCTCCGTCGGCAGCAGTTCCAGCCAGTGATAATTCCAGCTCCTGCCAGTTGATGGTATTACTCAGTAGGGTCAGTACGGATTGTTCATCATCTACAATTAATACTTGAAACATGGTATCCTCCGTTAAAAATATTTTTGTACAGCAGTTCAGTTGTCTGAATCAGGGAGTATATGCGGAATAGTATTTTCGTATATGGAGGGCATAAGCAGTGTTACTACAGTGCCGTCGCCTTCCGTACTGTCAACCGTTACGCCGTAAGGGGAACCATACTGAAGGCGGATACGGGCGTGTACATTGATCAGTCCAATATGCTGGCTGGTATCATATATTTTGCTATCCAAAGCTTTTTTTATAGAAAGAAGCCTGTCAGCCGGTATGCCGATTCCGTTATCTCTGATGCATATGCTTAAATCCTTTCCGGTAAGAGAAGCGGATATGATGATTATGGAATGTCCCTGTTTGGGCTCAATTCCATGAAATACGGAATTTTCAACAAGAGGCTGGATAAGCATTTTCATAACATACAGCCGTTCCTGTTCCACAGGGGCATTGATGATAAAATCAAACCGTTGGTGAAACCGTGCATGCTGGATTTTCAAATAAGAACTTGTGATATCCAGTTCATTCTGGAGGGTGACAAAATCTTCGCCTTTCACACTATATCTTAAGATTTTGCCGATTGCAAGAGCGGTATCACTGATTTCCGTCATATTGTGTTCGGTGGCGGAGGCGCGGATCAATTCCAGGGAATTATAGATAAAATGAGGATTGATCTGACTTCTTAAATAGGAAAGCTCAGAAATTTTACGCTGAATTTCCGCTTCGTAAAGGGCATGGGATTTTTCCATGATTTCCGTGTTTAAATCGTGTATGGAATTAATCATATCCTCAAATTCCCTGCTGGTGTCCACGATTTCACGGCAGCCGTCGATCGCTAGAGGGGCTTTGATCTTTCTTATTTTTTCCTTCCGGATATAAATGATGGTCTCGCTGAGCTTTCGGAAGGGATTGATAAAGCTGCGTGTTATCAGCAGCCAGAACAGCAAAAGAAACAGAATACACAGAAAAACAATCACGAGTATCCGGGCAATATTCTGACGCATCTGGTAATTGAGCTCTTCCAATGCCACAGCGCCGGTCATATAGCAGTTCAGGGAGGGAAGGAACGCTGTCTGTATCCAGAATTTGGAGGTGGTTATGGTAAAACGTGAATTTTTACCGGCATCCTGTCCGGAAAGGTGAGAATCTGGCTGTTTCTCCCATACCTGGCTTATAATGGAACCGGAACTGCTGTTGGTGCAGTTAATGGGAGCAATACTCCCGCGTATCGGATCGTGGAGGATATAGAAGGTATCCTTGGAAGGGGTAAAAAAAGCGTTGGAAACGTCCACGGATATAAAGATACTTCCGATAGTGCGGGTGCGGTAGTTGATATTATAGCCAAAGGTAAGATGCGGTTTTACCGAGGCATTATAGAGGGAACCGCTGGTCAGCCCGAAGCAGTATACGCCGTTTTTATCCTGCATCTGCAGATACATATCGGTCAGTTCCTCTTCTTTATAGATATCGGACCAGTGAAGCAGATCATTTACCAGACTGATGTCGGTAATGTACGAATTTACCATAATGCTGGAGGTTATACTTTCCAGCATCTTTTCATAATCCGAGGAGGTAAGCTTACGGTAGGAATCCACTTCGAAAATATCAGCAAAAGTATTATTATACTGGAACTGCATGCACAGATTGGTAATGCTTGCCTGAATGGATGCAATATGTTCTTCAAATTCACTGATGCTGCCTGTGGTATACATATCTGTGTTGGCCATGTAGGTTTTATAGATGGAACGGTTGGTAAAAACACATAAAAAGGTCATAAAAATAAGAAGAAAGGCCATGCTGATCAGAAACTGGGTTTTGATGGAAAGATGTTTCAAAGCCGCACAACCTTTCCGGAAGGCGGGTAGTATTAAGTTTTTCATGTTTTTTTCTGACTTCATCCGGTACCCTCACTGTGAAAAGCTGGCCATATATATAAGGATTTTTCTGATTTTGGGGATGTCTTATTATAGCATGCAGCAGCTTGAGCCGAACATGCCTTTTTTTAGATGTACCTAAAAAAAATCCAGTGAAAGAAGATTATTTTCAGACGAAAAGGAAGAAATTTAGGTTTTTGGAAAAAAGGGGTAATTTAAATATATTTTCATTTCTTTTCACGGGCTATATAATGAGTACAGTCAAAGCCGTTCGGTAACTATTGCAATTGCAGGAGACTTAAAATGAAATTACATAAAATTCCCGTTCTTTTATGTGCGGCTATGGTATTGTTTGCCGGCTGCGCTCCCGGAAGTGAGCAGGAGGCCCTGCCGGGGAAAACTGACAGTGAAGAAGTGCTGGAGATTTCAGTGGCCTATTGGGATATCGGCATTCTGCTGGAGCAGAATGGAGAAAAAGTCAGGCAGCTGGAGAATGAGCTGAACATCCGGCTGGTGCCTGTGGATATGACGGCGGAAAACTACGACAGTAAATGCCGGATATGGGCGCAGACGAATACTTTTCCGGATGTTTTTGCAGGAAAATACCGGCTGAAACCGCAGTTTTGGCAATGGGCTAAGGAAGGCCTTCTCCATGAAATCCCGGAGGATCTGTCACGCTATCCTGCGCTTGCCGCCTGGTTTCAGAAGGAGGATGTGCAATCCTGCAGGATAGAGGATGCTCTGTATTGTATTCCGCTGGAAAGTTATTTTCCGCCGGAGAAGATGCAGCTGGAGCAGACTGTTTTATATCGCAGCGACCTTGCCGTACGTGCCGGGATATCCGAAGAACCGGAGGAATGGCAGGAATTCCGCAGGATGATAAAATATATCTGTGAAGCGGACAGCCAGGAAACGCAGATAAGGGGAATGGTGGCAGAATCCAGGGAGCTTTTTACAAGACTTTTCCTGCCTTATTATAATCCGCTGGCAGCTGTGGAAGGTGTGGGCTTTTTGTGGATCCAAACCGGTCCGTCAGATTATATGCCCGCTTACTTTAAGGGAGAGACTCCCGGCGCAGATATGCTTCCAGTATTCAGCCTGGCCCGCCTGATGTATGAGGAGGGCAGCATTGCGCAGGACGCGGCCTTTCTTTCAGAAAGTCAGGCTGTGGACAGTTTCCTTCACGGTAAGGCGGCGGCTCTTTGCGTTGAAGGAAGTTATCAGGAGGCTGCAGAGCGGCTGGCAGGTACATGGAAGGAAATAAACGGAGGCGAATTTTCACAGGATGTAAAGGCGCTGAAAGCCATGCCTTCTATGGATGGGAGAATATATAATCTCCCGCAGGAAATTTGCTGGAATGAACTGTATATCAGCAGCAGCGTGTCTGATGAAAAAATGGAACGCATACTCAAACTTTTGGACCGATTAATGAAAGAAGCCGGAGAAGACCGTTTCATTACCAATGAGAATGATATGGCCGTCTGTGATGCGGCCAGGCTAAAACAGGGCAGACAGGCGCAGGAGCTTCCATCTGAACCTTTATGCAGGCAACTGTATCTGGAATCAGGAGATGCTTTCGAAATTGAGGTGACGAAGGATCTGATGGATATCATGACGGGCAGCGAGCCAGTACAGGATATGTGGCAGGAACGTGTAGCGGAATATAAAAGAAATGGAATGGATGCCGTTATTTTAAAAGTGAACAGAGCGGTAAAGCTTTACAATATGGGACAAAAATGACAATGATTCAGCCTGTTTAAAAGGAGGCAGTTATGAAAAGAGAAAAGTTAATCGCAGTTATCAGCGCAATATGCCTGGCAGCAGGTCTTATGGCATGCGGCGGAGCCGATGAGACGGCCGTAAACAATGCATCGGAGAATACTCCCACAAGCCAGCAGGAACAGGCATCAAACGGAGAAGCCGTACAGGCCGATGCCGGAACCTGGCAGAATAATGGAGAGACGGTAAATCTGGAATGGTTTATGTCTGCGGGCGTGGTTCCCCAGACCTGGGATACGAATCAGTACGTTATGGGCCAGATAACTGAGAAAACCGGGGTAACCATATCTGCGGATATCCCTGCTGAGGACGCGGATACAAAGCTGAACCTGCTGATCGCAAGCGGACAGCTTCCGGATATTATCACGACTACAAATTCTACCTTAATAAAAGATATGATAGATGCTGATTTGGTATGGCCCCTTCAGGAGTTTTTTGAGACTTATCTTCCGGATTCCCATATTATTAACGATTCAAACGAGTCATTCCCTGAAGATATCAAGGAGCAGCTGATTTTACGCGACGGGGATTGGTATTCCTTCCCGAGCCATATTTTGTCCGCAGAAAACAGGGAGAAATGGGGATTGCCGGATGCAACCAGGGAGCTGTGGGAAAGCACGGATTATCGGAATAACGGCGGTGTTATTTTCAATAAAACCATCATGGATGAGCTTGGAATTACAGAAGAAGATGTATCTACGGAATCCGGCTTGCTGGAAGCATTTGAGAAAGTAAAGAATGCCGGTCTGGAAGTAAACGGCGGCAAGGTAACCATCCTGCTTGCAAACGGTAAAGCATATAATGGTACGGGTTGGCAGTGCGGAAATTGTGTGGCTACTCTTGCAAACTTTTTCGGAGCCATGCCTGTAGATGAAAATGGTACTTATCAGTCTCTTTACAGGACGGAGGGCTTCAGACATGCAATGAAGTTTTTAAACACCTGCGCAAAACAGGGCTATGTGGACGCCAATCAGTTTACTATGGATGATGCGGCAATTGAGGCTGAATGCAGAAGCGGCAGAGTTTTCTGTTTTATCGGTAATACGGCAAGTACAGGTTTCGCATTTGAAGGAGAATGGTTTACGCCCGGAGTTATCCTTTCTGACGGTGGAGAAACGCCTGTATTGGGAATTAACCAGAAAGTAACCACTGGTTGGCTGCAAAACTTTGTATCCAAAGATACAAAGAATCCGGAAGCAGTAGCAAGATTTATTGATTTTATGTCCAGTAAGGAAGGATTAATTCTGTGGAATTATGGTGAGCCGGAGATAGATTGGACCTATAATGAGGATAATCTGATCGTTCGTACGGAAGAAGGAACAGAAAAGTCTTCAAATGCGAATGTCACCGGCGTGGGTGCTTTCTGGGCATTCTGTAATCAAAATTTCGACCAGAGCATCATGGATCCTTCCAATGACGGAGGAATTGTTCCACAGTGTGCATACGGCAAAAATCCGGCTACATACGTATATGATAGCCAGGCCCTTTCGCTTCCCGGCGCATATATTGAAGGCAACGAAGAGATGAATACCATTACGGTGGAAATCAAAAATTATGTAACAAGACAGCTGGCAGATATCATACTTCATGCGGTGGATGAGGAAGATTTCAATGCCCGTATGCAGGAACTGACGGATCAGCTTGATAAGCTGGGGCTTGGAGAGCTGGAGGCATATATTGATGAAGCAGTGCAGGCTAATTATAAGGAGCTTGGAGTTGTACTGAAAGCTGTAAACTAAAACAGGTCCGGGCTGCATACTTGTAATGAAAAGGCAGTGGGAACATGGGCATATTTGAAAATTGCCGGAATGAATTTTTAAATATGCGCCGGACACTGCCTTTTCCGGGCCTTAACTGGTGGTATACCAGGGAAAGGATAAAAAATGGCCAAAGAAAAACGTGTAAAAAAAGCGGCTGCCATTGGAAGGGATTTCCGCACGCAGGCGGAGCTGCATGCAATGCTTCTGCCCGGTACCATATGTATCCTGCTGTTCAGCATTATCCCCTTATTTGGTTTACTTATTGCTTTTAAAAGTTTTAAAGCTTCCATGGGGTTTACAGGTATTTTTACAAGCCAGTGGAATAATTTCAAGAATTTTACTCAGGTATTCAGAAGTTCTCAGTTTCTTCCGATGATTAAGAATACGTTGGGGATTAACCTGATTGGCCAGACAATTAGTATTTTGGTCACCATAGGATTTGCTCTGCTGCTCAACGAGATCCGCAGCGTAAAAATGAAATCCCTTGTTCAGACAGTAACCTATATGCCGCATTTCTTAAGCTGGGTAGTATTCGGCGGTTTGTGCATCAACATTCTTTCTCCCAACGGAGGAATTGTAAATCTTATTTTAATGGGACTGAAAATTATTGAGAAGCCGATTATTTTCCTGGCAGAGCCACAGTATTTCTGGGCAATTGCAATTGTTACGGCACTGATAAAGGACTTGGGTTGGGGCGCAATTCTGTATCTTGCCGCGATTGCAGGCATTGATACGGGACTTTATGAAGCGGCTACCATTGACGGGGCCGGAAGGTGGCAGAAGATGAGGTATGTAACGGTTCCGGGGATTATGCCTACCATTATGATTATGCTTATTTTTGCGATTGCAGGTATGCTGAACAATAACTTTACACAGATTTATGTATTCCAGAATGTATTGAACCAGTCTGCCAGCCAGGTTATTGATACCTATGTTTATGAAATCGGCCTGCAGCAATTTCAGTTTGGTGTGGGTACGGCCGTTTCACTGATGAAATCCGTACTGGCGGTAATCCTGCTTGTCCTTGCGAATTTTGCTTCCAACAAATTGACGGACACAGGGCTATTTTAGGAGGGGCGTATTATGAGATATCACAAAAAAGCAGGCGATATGATTTTTTCGGCACTGAACGGATTGCTCATGATAATCCTGATGATCCTTGCCCTTTATCCTATTTATTATGCGGTGATTAATTCATTCAACAGTAGCGAAGCAATACTCAGAGGTTTTTCCATGATGTGGCCCGCGGATCCCACTGCGGACAGCTGGAAGACGGTATTCGGCGACAGCGCGCTGTGGAGAGCATTTCTGGTGACAGTGGTCCGAACGATAGTGGTTACCTTTTTTTCCCTGTTGATCACGTCCATGTTTGCTTATGCATGGTCCCGTCCGTATTTAAGAGGAAAGAAATTTTATACCGTAATCGGATTTGTCAGCATGTATTTCAGCGGAGGAATTATTCCATTTTTCCTGCTGATAAACGGCCTTGGACTATACAATAGTTTCTGGATTTATATCCTGCCGTCTTTGTTCGGCGGTTTTTACAATGTTATTATTTATAATACCAATTTTAAGGCTTTGCCCGCATCGCTTTTTGAATCAGCAAAACTGGATGGCGCCGGGGAAATCAATATTTTTACCCGCATTGTCATTCCTCTGTCCAAACCGGTGCTGGCCGCTATGTGTGTATTCAGCGCAGTAGGTATCTGGAATGACTATACCACGTCTTTGTATTATACCAATAGCCAGGATTTGCAGACACTGCAATATTATATACTGAAGCTGGTCAGAAGCTACAATGCCGCAGAGCAGCTTCAAAGTTCCGCAGCGGCAAGCGGTGCGGCAGCAATGAATCAGCTGGCCGCCATGAAAAACGGAAGCGGCACTGTCAATGCTAAAACAATTGAACTGGCCGCCATGGTAATCTCTGCAATTCCTATGATCGTGCTGTATCCTTTTGCACAGAAATTTTTTGTAAAGGGTCTGCTTGTAGGATCAATCAAGGAGTAGAGGGGAATTCCCCGAATTTTGCAGCCACTGCCGCGGACTTACGCCGAATTTCCCGCGGAATATTTTATGAAAATAAGAGGCAGAATGATAACCGCATCTTATGGCGATTTCCTCCAAAGAGAGGCCAGGATCCGCAGTCATCAGCTGACAGGCTTTCTGCATACGTACGTTTGTCAGATACTGAAGAAAGGTGATCCCGGTCTCTTTTTTGAAAATATAGCTCAGATAGCTGGGATTCACGGATACAAATTCAGCAACCTGTTCCAGGGCGATATCCTCCTGATAATGTTCAGCAATATAGGTTCTTGCAGCATCCACTTTGGAGGAATAGGCCTCCTGTTCCGCAGGAGTGAGGAGATCGTTCCCCAGGTTCTGGGATTTTTCCAGAAAGGCGGCAAGCGTCCTTTCGTTGACAACCGCTTTTACATGCGTCTGGTAAAGCTTCTGTATGGAGGCGGCGGGTAAATTGATATCGGCAATCATGATATAGGCGGACAGGGTTTCCGTAAATACCATCAGGAAATTATCTTCCGGAGCTTCTGCCGCAGCATAAATTTCATTTACATAGGCCGCCGCGCTTAATTCAAAGGTGATGACCCTGACGGCACTGGCGAGGGTATGCGCTGCAATTCTTTCCGCCGCGCGCGCCTTCGCAGCCTCGGATACCGGAAGAATTGACAAAAGCATATCGCACAACGCATTCTGATAATGTAAGGCAATCTGTTCAAGAAATGCCTGCTTTTCCCCATTCTGCTTTGTATCGGCAATGCCGGAGATGCTGCCGTCCAGCACATGGGCCAGGATCGCCCGGATATCCTCCGTCTGCAGCTTCACGGAATAATTAAGGAGGAAGATACTCCAGTTATTCTGGGAAAAAACGAATATCTGTTCAAAATAGCCGGCCAGGCGGCTCTTAGCTTCCCTGGCCCCGGAAGGGGATAGCCCTGCAACAAACAGTGAAAAATAAGGAAGATAGAGAAATTCCTCTGTTTCCTGTCCGGAAAATTCGGAATCATGGAAAAAATGACCCCGAAACAGCATCAGCCTGCACTTCATCAGAGTATTTTTAATGCGGGCCTTTTTTTCCTCGTCTATTTGCTTGAGACGCCGGATTAAATAAAGCTTATCCACCGGCTTCAGAAGATAATCATCCACATGAAGCTTCAGCGCACGTTTCAGATATTCATTTTCCTCATATCCGCTGACGATGATAAACCTGCATAAAGGAATCGTAACAGAAAGACGTTCCAGCATGGTAAGACCGTCAATCTCGGGCATATTAATATCCGCGATAATAACATCCGGCGTCCAGCCCTCCGCCTTTTCATAGGCGTCCACCGCATCGATTGCGGTTCTGATTTCAAGTGACACCTCTTTCTGATCACGCAGAACGATTTCCAGACCTTTTAAAACAATATATTCATCATCAACCAGCAATAGCTTCAGCATTTCCGCTCCTGTCCGCGCGCAGGTGCCGCGCCTGAATTTTCCTAAAAACCATTATAATGTTTACAGATCCGCACGCTGCATACCGTAAGGACATTTTCCTCGCTGTCAATGTCCAGCCGGTAGTCCCCGCCGTAAAACAGCCTGAGACGGTCGTTGATATTAAAAATACCGCGGCCGTTATTTTCACTCGTCATGGTATCCCGTTCCCTGGGATGCTCCAGCAGGTAGCGAAGATGGGCGAGCCTTTCCGGAGGGATGCCGGGGCCGGTATTTTTGACTGTGATGATAAGATCATCCCCGTCTTTTTTCAGGATTACGGCCGCCTGAATAAAGCTTCTGCATTTGCTCACATTATGGGAAAATACATTTTCCACCATATTAAAAAGGGCAAATTTGGGACAGCGCCATTTGTCGTCCAGTTCGCAGATATCCCAGCTGATTTCGAAACGGTTTACCAGCCTTTTTTCCTGGATGGAAACATACTGCCGCGTCATTTCTATTTCCCTGGACACCGGGACCAGATACTCCCTGGAAAGGGAATAACGCATCAGGTTGCCGAAGGAATATGCGATATCGGATATCAGCTCCTGATGATTGGCTTCCGCTATCATGCGGATGCTTTCCAGCGTGCCATAAAAGAAGTGGGGATTGAGCTGGTTCTGCAGGGCCTCTATCTGTGCATTTTTCAACTGTATTTCATTATTCAGCAGGCTTTCGGACAGCTCATTGATCCTCTCGGACATCCGGTTGAAGGAAAGAATCAGATCCCCGGTTTCATCCCTGGAAATTTTCCCGGGATAAAGGGAAAGGGTGTGGCTGTTCTGACGGTTCATATGTTCGGAAAGCCTTACAATGTTTTTCAGCGGTTTGAATATGAGGCAGAAGATAATAATGCTGGCGCTGCCAAGAATCAGAACCGATATGGCCAGGCTGAGCAAAAACGGCTGATAGGAAAAAATATTTCCTGTTTCCGGCGTCACCCTTATTACGTGGAAAATGCCGTTATCCAAAGAAATCGCGCTGATGATGCTGCGGCTTTTCCCGTCCAGGATGACCTGAGGGGCATCGGCCTGCGTCTGGGCAAGGAGCTGCTGCTCATGGGCTTCCAGGCACGCAGATGCTTCCGGCGCGTCATTGCTCCGGTAGATGGGGCGGCCGTTCAGGAATACGTAAACGGAAGACTCCGGGCTGTCCGCTTCGCAGGAGCTGAAAATATTATGGTTGTAACTCAGCTTTACAATACCGGGAAAGGCCGCCGACGGCGGATTGGAAAAGCCAATATAAAAGGAAAAGCCGGCGCCGTCCTTTTCTTCCTCTGCTTTCCAGAAACCGTCAATCAGTTCCGCCTGGAAATCTTCATACACAGGACAGGCTGACATCGGTTCAAAATAATTCAGGATATTTGCGGCATTGGTATTCTGTGTGTATAGGGTGATGCCGCTGATATTGGAATCATATAAAAAAATACTGCTGATCAGGGAATAGAGCTGGCTGTTATAAACATAGACAATTTCCCTTTCGGAAGCATAGATACCCTTTAGCAAAGACTGAAGTTCATAATTAGACTTTAGTTGATTAAAGTAGTTGGAAGAACTGTTCAGTTGGCTTTCCAGATAGTTCTGTTCGATGATTAAAGAGTTCTTTTTACCGGTGATATAGTCCCTTGTCCTTTGATGGCTGTGATAAGAATAAATCATACTGCTTAATAGCATAATGGGTATAAAAACAGCCAGAAGATAACATATGATAAAACGGTTCTGAAGCCTGGTAATATTTGGAAACAAAATAGTCCTCCTTTTTTTGCGGGTTCTCTAATCATTATCTAAAAAATTATTATAAAAAACAATACATACAGATAAAATCAGGTATGTAAATTTTTTGGGTTTGTGTACGATTTTTGTTTTTGTTCTCCTAAAAAGCTCTATTTGTAATAAAAACCAAAAATCTTTCAGTTAAATATAAATTTTATTTATAAAAGTTATTGTGTATAAAGAAATGTAAGTTTTTGGCTAAAAAACATACGATATGCATGAAAAGGATGCAGTGATACAATACACCCATGAAATAAAAGAAAAACAATAAAGAAAAAGGGAGGAGACAGGCAGAGATGAATAAGGGACGAACGGTGAAAAGGGCCGTGAAGCGTTTCGGCAGACAGATAGAGCTGCAGGTATTTGCGCTGGCCGGAGTCTTGTATTTGCTGGTTTTTTCAGTAATACCCATGTTCGGGATCATTCTGGCGTTCAAGTCGTATAAGCTGACCTCGGGGGTCGGAGGGATATTTACCAGCGAATGGGTGGGATTGAAATATTTTAAGGAATTCTTTACAGATTACCGTTTTGGAGAGCTTCTGAGGAATACCATAGCAATCAGTACGCTGAAGATGGTGTTTGCATTTCCGGTTCCGATAATTCTGGCAATTTTGATATCTGAATGTCATAATAAATTCTTTAAGAAAACGGTGCAGACGGTAAGCTACCTGCCCAATTTTATATCCTGGGTGCTTGTATATGGTATCAGCAGTGCCCTGTTTGCGCAGAATAATGGAGTCCTGAACCAGCTTCTGGTAAATGCAGGTATCATATCCAAAGGGATTCCCCTTCTTACGGACCCGGATTATTTCTGGGGAATGACGGTGGTTCTTTCAATCTGGAAAAGCTCCGGCTGGTGGGCAATCATTTTTCTGGCGGCTATTTCGGGAATTGACAGTACGCTTTATGAAGCTGCCAGCATTGACGGGGCCGGAAGGCTGAAACGGATTTGGCATATTACCCTGCCGGGAATAAAGGGGGCGATTGTCACCGTCCTGATTTTATCCATTGGAAGCTTCCTGGGAGGCGGTATGGTGGGATCCAACTTTGAACAGTCATTTTTGATGGGGAATACGGTGAATAACGCTGCCTCTGAAATTATCCAGACCTATGCCTTTAAAATGGGAATGGCGCAGGGACGCTTCTCTTATGCAACAGCAGTAGATCTGATACAGTCACTTATTTCAATTATCCTGGTGATCATCAGCAATCAGGTAGCCAAAAAAGTATCAGGTGAAGGCCTGTTTTAGGAGGTGGGAGTATGAAGGGCAAAATAAATGAAGATAAAGTGGTAAATGTGATAGTATACATACTTCTTGCTTTTATCGGGATTGTTACATTATATCCTTTTTATTACACAATCATATGCTCCTTTAATGACGGGCTTGATTTAATGAAAGGCGGCGTTTACCTGTGGCCCAGAAAATTTACGCTGTCCAATTATGAACTGTTTATCGGAGATGAAGGATGGAGGCATGCTTTTTTTATTTCCGTGGCGAGGACGGTAGTGGGAACTGTATTATGTACGGGCTTTACCAGTATGTTCAGCTATGCGCTGTCGAGAAATAATCTGATGTTTAAAAAGGGGTACAGGTTCCTTGTCATATTCACCATGTATTTTTCCGGCGGACTGATTCCTTATTATGTGCTGCTCAGAAGTCTGGGGCTTCTGAATACCTTTTGGGTATATGTGGTTCCCGGGATGGTGAATACTTTTTTTGTCATGACAGGTATTAATTTTTTCGCATCCATTCCGGAATCTATGATTGAGGCGGCCAAGATTGACGGGGCAAGGGAAATTAAGGTGCTTACGAAGATCGTGCTCCCCGTTTCCAAACCCTTTCTGGCTACGCTGGCTTTGTTCGCCGCAGTGGGCCAGTGGAACAGCTGGCTGGACTCGGCGTACTATGTGAGGGATGCAAGTCTGCAGACACTTTCCTTTAAAATGATGACCACAATTAACCAGACGCTGGCAACAGCGGCCAATGCAGATGTGGCCGGACAGATGTCACAGGCGAATACAGCTACGTCATTTACCGTACAGGCCACGGCTATGGCAGTATCAATGATTCCCATCATGTGTGTATATCCGTTTTTACAGAAATATTTTGTACAGGGTATGATGATTGGGGCGGTCAAGGAATAGACTGGTTAGTTTTTGAAATTTCATGGAGGAAAATTCTCTGCGCAGACAGAGTTTGTATTTTACTCCGTAAAACAAGATGGGTAGCATCCTGACCGGGTGTCAGGAAAATTAACCATAAATATATTGTAGCAGGAGGATGAGTGTATGAAATGTAAAAAAGTATTAGCAGTTCTGCTGACTGCTGCCATGACAATGTCTTTGGCGGCATGCGGCGGTTCACAGGAGACGCAAAACGAGGTGAGTACCACGGGGGGAGGGAAGGAAACCACAGCGACCGAAGCATCGGTTCAGGAGACGGATGGCCGTGCGGATGCCGGAGATGTTCCCACATTAACCTTATTTGTGGACGAAACATGGTGGCCTTATGATAAGTGGGAAGGTGCGGTGCCTGAAGAATTTGAAAAGAGACTGGGGGTAAATATTGAAGTAACCAGGGCGGCAGATAACAATCAGCTGTCATTAATGGTGGCTTCCGGGGATATGCCTGACATTATCTGCTCCGGCCGGTATCAGTATCTTGCGGATTCCCAGGTATGCTATCCTTTGGATGAGCTTCATGAAACTTATCCTGAGGTTGCATTTGAAGTAGATCCGGTATATCAGTTTGTAAATAAGGCGGCTGATGACCATTATTATACCATTGGATGTGGTTTTTCCCCCAGCGGCGCTTATTCGGAATATGATAAAATTTTGACGGAAGGCCCTGGTTTCATGTACAGGACGGATATTGCAGAAGAACTGGGACTGGAATTCAAGACACTGGACGATTTGGATGCAGCGTTTGAAAAGGTGGCGCAGTCTTATCCCGATTATACGGTATGCTCTTTTAACTGCGCACATAAATTTAACTGGTTGATGCAGCAGATGGGAGTAAAAAACGGCGGCTTCTATGAAGCGGAGGACGGCAGCCTGAAATGGTGGCTTCGTCAGGATAAGCTGCTGGACTTTTATAAAAAGGTAAATGAGTGGTACAGAAAAGGTTATTTGAGTGCGGAAAATTTTGCATATCAGTCCGAAGACGAAACAAAGGAAATCTGTGTAGGCGGTAAGGTATTTGCTAATTTTGGATATGATAACCATGCAGATAATTACAATACGGCAATTGCCGCCAACGGAGATGATTTTACATTTTCTCTGGTTACCTCGGAACTGAGTGATGATTGTGTGGCCTATGATACCGGCTGTGGCGGCCGTGGTCTTTATATCACTCGTTCCTGCAAGGATGTGGAGGCTGCATATAAATTATTGGCCTATGCCTATGGCGAAGAAGGAATGAAGCTGTTAATGTGGGGAATTGAAGGGGAAGACTATACTGTTGACAGTGAAGGTTATCCTGATTTTACATATGATTTTCAGGGGGACAACACGGTTCTTCAGCCCAGAGGTCTGAAATACTGGGGATGGCTGGTACACAATGCGATTGTAACCAGTATTGCGGAAGCAAACTCCGAATCACAGACAGCGCAGGACAGAAAAAATCTGACTGCATATGTCAAGAGGAATCCCGTTATCGGAATGATCCGGTTTGTAACAGATTCCGATGAGGCAAATATCAATGCCAAGCTGGATGAGATGGTAAAGAATCAGCAGACCAATATTTTTATGGCGGAAACCGAAGAGGCCTGTGAAGAAGCATTCCGGGAAATGGTTCAGCAGGCGGAGCAGATTGGTATGGACAGGCTGGAGGAGTTTGGCAATCAGAACTATCCGGAACTGAAGAAGCAGTATGATGAAATAATTGTAAAAGCAGAATAGTAAAAAGTATCAGGGAAGCAGAAACCAAGCTGCTTCCCTGATATTTTGGTCTTTAAGTATGATTATTGATGTTTTGCGCATTTACCCTGGTCACAATAAGGCCCTCAATAATTTCTTCCGCCCGCTTGTGTGGTGGATTCTTTTATCCAGCCATAGGATTGTTTCACTTTTCGGGAAAAACAAGACTGTCGTTATCTTTCTCTATGAAAGAATTGGTTTCCGCAATATATTTCATCCTTTTCCTGTATTGGTATGTCTGTTCAATGACTGCAATTAATTGCATTTCGCAGGCGGCTAATATCTCTGTCATCCTATAAGATATACCGCAGCCAACGTCATTTCCGCACTGTCATCATCTGCATCAGCAAAAAGAGCCCTTTCAAATCTGAGCCCCTCATGCGCCAGGCATAGTTCAAGAAACAACAGGAAAATCCCCATATCAATCCTGTTATAATACGCCACCTTGGCGGCAGGCATAATTCCCCGCTTTCCCGGCTGCTTATAACGGTATACGGTCAGTTTGTTTTCCTCTGCCACAACCTTCCAGGGCTGCGTATTGCAGGCGCTGGGCGCAAATCTTACAATATTACCAATCTCCTGATAGCAGTTTCCTTTCCATATCTGTTCCAGGGGTTTCCTTTTGCTCTTAAACATATCCTTCCGGAATTTGCTTTCCTCCACTCTGGCAATTGCTATCATAATAACAAAATCCAGCCCGTTGTAATTCCCGGCATCTGCTTTGCCGATCCCAAACCACAGGGCGCCGATGTTAAGAGAGGCCAGGTATAAATCAAGCTGCTCCCCGATATAACCGATATTGCGGAGATAATCCCCTTTCTTTTCACTGTAAAGCAGGATACAATACTCCTCTCCACGCTTACAGGACGTTTCCTCTGCGGGCACAATCTGGAAAGCTGTTTTTATACCTTCATCCAATGACTTAAAATTTTTAATATTTTCTTCGATATTTCTTAACTCTATATCCGATATGGTCTGTCTGTCCTTAAAAATATGAAACGACTTTCTTTTAAATATCATCTGATACCATAAATCATCCATCCTTTTACCCTCCTGAAACCAGAATAGTTTAATTTAAAATTATTTACAAGAACAATTATAAAAATTAATTATTGTATTTCAGCCTGAAATTGTTCAGATGATAATCGATCAGTCCATCTCGTTTCATATTAGACAACTCCCTGGAAAGTGCGCTGCGTTCAATATTCAGATATTCGGACATCGCATTCCGGTTGAGCGGAATTTGAAAGGAGGTACTTTTTTGTTCATGTGATATGCGCAATAGATAGGTCATAATTTTTTCGCGGACTGTGGACTTCAGAAGACAGTCAATACGCTCATGTAGAACAAGTCCCTTTTGGGCGACGATGGAAATGTAATTTCTCAACAGCCTGTCATGCTTTGGACATGCCTTTATACAAGGGGCAAGGACACGGTCATACGGGATCATCAGCACGGAAACATCGTCCTGCGCCTGTATGGAAACAGGGCTTTCCTTTTCCGGCTGTGCAGCCAGAAGTACACCGATTTCGCTCCCCTTTTCAAGCAGGGTCAGTATAATTACCCGGCCTGAGGTGTCCCATTTTATGGAATGGGCGTGCCCGGATAAAATAATGCCGAACTTGCGGACCCGGCTGCCTTCCTCCAGGATCATTTCACCGCTGGCATATTGGACCCGCCTTGCCTGAAGGCAGTTGAGAAGCTCCGCTATTTCTCCCGGCTCAATACCGGAAAATAAGTTCATCTGCGCTAAATCTTCCAAATATTCATTCACTGCTTTACCTCTTCCTTCTTCTTCATTTGTTGCAGGTGCAACAGGTGATTTGACTGAATTATAGTATAGTAATTACAAACAAACAAGGAAAAGGTGAAAAATATGGAACAGAAAAACAGAATACTCCGGATTACGCGTACGGCGGTTTTAATCGCTTTGCTGGTCGTATTGCAGGCGGCTTTGATGCCGTTGAACAATTCCCTGATTACCGGTTCAATCGTTAACCTGGTGCTTATCATTTCAGTAATGACCTGCGGCCTTTCATCGGGGCTGTGCGTCGCGGCAGTTTCACCGGTGGTTGCACGGCTTTTCGGGATCGGGCCGCTTTGGAGTCTGATTCCGTTTATTGCAGCAGGAAATGCAGCGCTTGTGGTGCTTTGGCATTTCATAGGAAACCGCAGCATAGGCGGAAAAAAGTACAAAGCCCGTCTGGCTGCGCTGTTCACCGCTGCATTTGCCAAATTTCTGGTATTGTATGTGGGAATCGTACGGATTGCCATACCTGTATTTTTAGGCCTGCCGGAAAAACAGGCGGCGGTCATTTCAAATATGTTTTCAATTCCGCAGCTTATCACAGCTTTGACAGGCGGGACATTCGCGTTCTTCCTGATTCCGCGGTTAAAAAAAGCGATTGGGGGAGAAAAAGGATAAAAATGGACAATTTATTTACTTATTCCCTGTACGGCGTGACAGCTGTTTTGCTTACTATATCTTATGTAAAAGACAGGAATAAAACCATGCTATCCCTCAAAAGAGCCTGGAAAATGTTTATCAATGTGCTGCCGCAATTTATTTCGATTCTTTTTCTGGCAGGGCTTTTGCTGGCGGCAGTTTCACCTGAAACAATTCAATACGTCATAGGCGCACAAAGCGGCTTTCGCGGTATGCTGACCGCAGCGTTGCTTGGCGCGGTAACGCTGGTGCCTGTCTTGGTGGCCTTCCCTGTCGCCGCCAGGCTGTTGCAAAACGGTGCAGGGGTCACACAGACAGCGGTTTTTATTTCCACGCTCACCATGGTTGGGTTTGTGACTCTGCCGATGGAAATCAAATATCTGGGAAAAAAGGCCGCGGTGCTTCGTAATGCGCTTGCATTTTTATTTTCTTTTGCCGCAGCCTTTCTTATTGGAGTGCTGCTGACATGAAAAAACTTCTGAAAAAGAATTGGCTGCTCTCCGTGGTGGCCGTCATTAATATAATCATGCTGGTTTGGCAGCCGCAGAGAGAAATTTCCGTCCTGCGTTTCACCGGCAAAAACTTTTTGAACTTCCTGTTCATGCTCACTCCCATTTTTATCTGTATCGGACTGCTGGACGTCTGGATCGAGAGGGATTCCATGGTAAAAATCATGGGAGTAAGGTCCGGCTTCAGAGGGGCGCTTACCGCGTTGCTGTCAGGGATGGTGACGGCCGTTCCTCTGTATGCGCTTTTGCCTGTGGCAGGCGTTTTACTCAAAAAGGGAAGCAGGGTTTCTAATGTGATTCTGTTCCTGTGCGCCAGTTCAAGTATCCGTATACCGTTGCTGTTGTTTGAAATTTCCTCTTTTGGCTGGCGTTTTACCTTTGTGCGGTTTGGACTGAATATCTTTGTGGTGGCCGCGATTGCTTTTATCACGGAAAAGCTGTTGACGGACGAAGATAAAAATGAGATTTTCAGAAAAAACGAGGAACTATGAAGCAAAACGAGTTCCTCTTTGCCTCTGCCGATTAACACCCCGCATATCATGCTCAGGAGGATGTAATAAACCGCGATGGCCCCAAACCGCGGAAGAGGAGTACAGCCATCTGGCGGCCAGCTTAAAACCGGCATAAACCGGATTGATTCCCAGATCCTGGCAAAGAGATACGGTTCTCCGGAAAGCCAGATCATTCTGACGCAGATGTACTGCCGGATGTTCGCTAACTCTTTGTACGATCCCGATATGCAGTAGGCCGGTTTTACCGCGCCTCAGAAGTTACTGAATCCACGGGCATTTCATTGCGCCGGAAATTTCCCTGTTTATTTGTTCTGGGTATCCTTGCGGTAGAGCTTGCTCAGGGTAAAGCCCCTTCCCCGCACTTCATTGATTTGGCTGACAATCATAAAAGCCTCCGGGTCCACCTCCAGAACCAGCTGGTTCACTTTAGGCAGATCACGGTTTGAGATCACGGCCAGCACCATATTCTGTTCCTGATGCAGAAAACCGGTTTCCATGTGAAGCAGCGAAGTTCCGCAGTCAATTTTTTCTGCCAGCAGCCGGTTGATGGCGTCGTGTTCACGGCTGACGATTTTGACCTGCATTCTGGCCCCGCCCAACATCAGAACCTTGTCAAGCACCAGGGTGTAAACAGCGATCAAAAGGATACCGTACAGGATGGATCCTGCGTCGGAGGCGGACATCTGGAGCGCCAGGATAATGCAGTCACACAGATAAATGACAGCCGAAACATTGATATTTTTCTTCTTTTTCAGTATCAGCGCTGGAATATCCATCCCTCCCGTAGAGGCGCCCGCCCGCATAACCACACCGATTCCGGCGCCGATGAGAAGCCCGGCATAGAGAACCGCCACCAGCCGTTCCTCAGTCACAAAGCCAGTTATGCCGGCGCCCTCCAGCAGCCCTAAAAGGAGAGGATAGATTACGGTACTGAGCACCGTAGTCAGTGCAAACTGTTTTCCAAGCACCCACGCGCCGAGCAGGAACATAGTGATATTGAACACCGATACAAAGGCGCTGACGGGAATCCCGGCCGTCCGGTAAAAGAACAGCGCCAGTCCGGTAGTGCCTCCTGTAATCAGGTGGTTCGGCATGATAAAAAGTGTTACCGCCAGTGCGTACAGAAGGTTGCCGAAGATAATCATACCCAGCTTTTCCGCCGCATTCATCCATTTTTTCTGCATTTCATTACTCCTTTTTCACTCTACCACAGTAAAATTTCCAATAAAAAAACGGCAGGAAGCCTGCCGCCGGTCATGTCTGTTTATTTGTGGATTTTTGTGGGCCGCAGCCCTTTTTGTTTTCCTGTACATTTATATCTGTCCTTTTTTCCGGCCAAAGCAATGGTACAGCACTTTGATCCGAAGTTATGCTAACACCATTTCCTGCAGGTGTCAAGGGAAGGTTAACTTCCCTGTTGTTAACTTCCCCATAAAACCTTCGTCATAAAACTTGGCTGTGTGGATTATTGTCTCCGGTGCATGATGGCTTACATTATAAAAAACAGTGCTGAGTGGAAGGCCGCCCAGGGGAACCTGTCAGCAGTATTTTCAGGTGAGGACCGTTTTTAATAGGAATTGCCTGACATAGCTGCCCGATCAGAGCAGCTCCTTCAGCCGTTCCCCCTCCACATGGAGCAATCTTTCCTTATCCAGCCGGAAATAGCCTTCCCGTTCCATCTGTTTTAGCTCCTGGTTCAGGGAAGAACGGTTGACATGGAGCATATTGGCGAAAATCCGCTGGGAGCGGGGCATATGAACCTCCTGCTCCTGTCTGGCTTCTATTTTCCGGACGCCCATGATCCAGTAAGCAATGCGCTCCCGGACGGTCTGGTAATTCAGGCAGTTTAAATACAGCTGGTTTTTCAGCCCCCGCTGGGAGACATAGCATAAAAGCGCGCTTACCAGTCCGGCATCCGCAGACAGCATTTCCTCCAGAAGAAAAATGGGAATCCACAGTACCTCCGCCCTTTTCTCCACGTATAGCAGGTAAGTATAATGCCGGTTGCCTGTAAGATACAGGAATTCCGGGAAAACATCCTCTTCTTCAAAATAGGCGTTGCACAGCTCCTCGCCGTCCCTGGAGTAGCTGACCGCTTTCAGTATTCCGGATACCACAATGCCGAAGTGGGTGATGGTATCTCCCTCCGACTGTACACATTCCCCGGCCCGGTAAGTTTTTTTTGTGAAATGGGTACGCAAATCCTCATATCGGCTGTCGCTGATGCAGAACTGGGCAAAAGAGGGCAGGTTCTCATTTTGTAAAAAGCTGATGTTATGCATATAATGTCCACCTCAAAAAAAGGCCATAAGAAAGAACTGCATGAGCAGCTCCTTCTTATGGCTTTATGAAACAGCGGATGTATGAAAACAGTATAATTATACGTATTTATCCAGAATATCGCACAGATCGTCGTAATCCTTTTCCCCGTTGAAACGGACGGCCTCAGCGCCGTCCCTGTAGACGGCAACCACCGGGATTCCGCCGATATGACAGGCCTGCGTCAGATCCGGATTGGCATCCACATCCACATAGCGCACCGCATATTTACCGGCGTATTCTTCTTTCAGGGCCTCCTCAAGGACAGGGTGCAGCGCCTTGCAGTGAGTGCAGCGTTCGGCGCCGAACAGCACCAGCACCGGCATACCCTTTACCTTCAACACATCCGTATCCCAGTTTGCATGGGTTACAGGAAGGAAGAAGTCCTTATCCACGGAAAATACCTTTTCCCGTTTTGTTACATCCTCTTCGTCGTCAGTAGCGACACACAGAGCCACATCTTCATAATACGGCAGCGTGCCGGGAACATCAACTACTTTTTTCGCTCCGAAGGCGCCTGCCCCGGGAACGCGGTAGGTGCTGTTGTCGATGCGGGGGATGGGGATCTCCTGTGGTTCCGGCTCCATAGGGACGTAGCTGTAGGGATAACGGTAGGCCCTGTAAATCATGTTGCTTTTGGGCCCTTTTGTATTGTGGCTGTAATAAGGGGAAATCCATTCCCAGACGATCTCATGCGCCGGTGTCACTTCGATGACACGGCCGTCGGAGCCTTCGTCAACCATGGTATTCCCGTTGGGAAGACGCTGGACGCTGCTAACATAAGGGCTGTAGAATTTACTGGCGTCCGTGGGGATTGCATGGCCCAGCTCCTTGGGGGTGAGCTTCCACACCACTTCCAGTGTTATCGGATCAAATTCCAGGACACGGCTGTAATCGCGTTGCGCATTTTTCGCGCCGAGGGCAGAACCGGGATTGGGCATGCCATAGCCGGCCCAACCGCCGTTGTCGAATACCAGCAGGTTGCCTTCCCCGGGCAGGCCTTTGGGGATCATGTGAAAATGATGCTGGCCGATGATCCAGCCCAGCTTGCGAAGCTCCGGTGAGGCATTGAAGTCCGGCCCGATTTTCCAAACCAGCTTTCCGCTGGCTTTGTCCAGGATTGCCAGGATGTTCGCTTCCCGGCAGTCGAAAATAATGTTGTCCGGATGGAAACGGCTGTCGCCCTGATCGTACCATTTATTTGGCCCAAGATAGCTTGCGCAGTTCACATGCAGATAATCGCCTACGCCGCCGTCCGAGGAGCGCATATTCGGATCGCGGAAGAGTACATTTTTCGCTGCCTCGTCAAAACCCAGTTCCTCAAAATGATCGCTGATGGACCATTTCCAGAGGATATTCCCTTCCCAGTCCACTTCAATCATCATGTCATCCAGAAGTTTTTTATCGGAAATCAGCGGATTGCGGATGGTCTGATGACATAAAATCAGGGTTTTCCCGCCCAGCGGATTGGCATCCATACCGGGTACATAGTAGCCCACCGGGTTGCCCTCCCGCTGGTAATCGTGATGCTGCCTTGCCATCCAGCGGTGATCACGGCCGGGATCATCAATTTCCTCCAGGTGGTCAAATTCCCAAACAATGTTGCCGTCATAGTCGATTTCCAGCAGATTTACACCGTCCTGCATGCCGTAATCCGGGTGGCGGTAGCCGGAAAGCCCCATCACATAGCCGCCCGGCAACATTTTCGCAGGCATGGCCTGCATATTCCAGCGGCGGATTTCGTTGCCGTTCATATCAAACAGCAGGACACCGTCATTAATCAGCGGAACCAGAGTATATCCGTTCCAGCATTTTTCAGGATCATAAACCGTGACCCCATGCGGAAAAACAAGTGGCTGACCCATTATAAATTCCTCCTGTCCATAGATTTTGCAGAAATTATCTGCATCTGTAAGTTATAGTTGTTTATTCCCGCGAGCAACGGGCCAAGTAGCCATGCTTGCATGGATATTTG
>NZ_KE992717.1:116569-128972 GCF_000466465.2 Clostridium sp. KLE 1755 | reverse complement strand
TGCTTGCATGGATATTTGGCGACTGCCGCGGGGGGCGCTATATGCCAGTGACACATGTTTTGCACCGACCGAAGCGGAGCGTAGACCAAAGGCCCGGACGTTTTCATGGCATTGTCCGGCCGTCTTTATTAGCATTGTTCAGCTTCCTTTACCTCCAGCAGCTTTCCGTCCTGGTAAAACGCCACGAAAACAGTGGCCTTTACCTGAAGCTCCCGGTATAAAAGATCCTGTCTGGAAATATCCTGCCGGTAAAGCTTCCATTCGCCGCCAAGCTTCTTTTCCAGTTCACCTACATAGCTGATATCCTCGTTCCGGTAAGGGTTATAGAAGATAAATGCGGTTTTGGGTGAGCCGGCGGAGAGGATTTCATCCAGCTGGCCGCGTTCCTTCACATACCGTTCTGATGCGGTGGCAGCCACCGCGCCGTCTGCCGCCGAGGTCACCACCTGGCGCAGAAAGGTCTGGGTGCAGTCTCCGGCGGCATACAGTCCGGGAAGAGACGTTTCCATTTTTTCATTGACTTTGAGATAACCGGCTTTGTCGCACTCTGCAAGCTCTTTTACCAAATCTGTCTGCGGCACCATGCCTACAAAGAAGAACAGCCCGTCGGCCGGAACCTCGAAGACTTCTCCGGTTTCTACATTTTTCAGGACCAGCGCTTCCACGTGGTCCGAGCCTTTGATTTCCTGCACTGTGGTGCTCCAGACGAATTCAATCTTCGGATTTTTGTAAGCCCGCTGGGCTGAAACCTCATTGCAATCCAGATGGCCTTTTTCATGAAGTACGATAATTGTGACTTTGGAGGCGAAGCCTGTGAGGTAATCGGCTTCCTCCACCGCCTGGTCTCCGGCGCCCAGGACATAGATATTTTTTCCTTTGAAAAATTCCGCATCGCAGGTTGCGCAGTAGGCTACGCCGTGCCCGACGAATTCTTTTTCTCCGGGAATTCCCAGCTCCCGCGGCTTGGTTCCCAGCGCCAGTATCACGCTGCGGGCCGTAAAGCTGCCGCGCCGTTTGGTATCCACGGTAAAAAGCCCCTTTTCCTTTCGGATGCCTGTCACTGTGGAGCGGCAGAATTCCACGGTGGGATAGCTCTGTGCATGCAGATGGAATTTTTCCATCAGCCCCTGGCCGCTGTCTGAAATGGTGCCCGGATAATTGCGGATTTCCCCGGTATCCTTAACGCGCCCGCCGTAGCCGCCTTTTTCCACCACAAGCGTATCCCGCTGGGAACGCCCGGCATATATAGCAGCCGCCAATCCTGCAGGACCGCCGCCGATAATAATTAAATCATATGTTTTTTCCATGATATATCCTTCCTTTCTGTATATAAGCTGGATATCATCCTTTATGTATATTCTAACAGCCGGGATAGAAATAACCTGTTGGATAGGCAACAGATTTTATTTTCGCCGGAAATTAATTCCGCCGGTTTACGACAGCTTTCATTCCATCTATTTCCGACGCCTCATTTGCGTGTATACAATGATGTGTTACAATGAATATATCTAACGAAGGCAGAGAAGGGGATAAGAAAATGGAAAAGCTTGAGAAGTGTGATTATGGTAATGCTGCCGGATTATTTGAGGGAACCAATCATGGAATCCCTTTGATTTATTCGGTGCTTGAAGGAAAGGGCGCGGGAAATCTTTATGTCGATTCGGTATCGGAGCCGCAAAATGCCTTAATATTGCCCCAGGGAGGTTTTTTCTATCTGGCGTCAAAAGACCACAGCAGGAATTTCCTTTTGCAGGTGAAAGAACTTGTTTTTCAGGAACTGATCCCGGCATGGTCATGCTGGCCATTCCGCACAGAATCCGCGGCGTTGGCCAGAAAGCTGGGATTTGAAGAAAAAGGGGCAGCGGATGCTCACTTCTGGGCTGAGAATATGTAATTTTATATTGCTGGTGATATCAGAACTTAAAATAGCGGTTTAAAAAATGTAACAAAACATGGGGTGAGGGAAAATGACCGAAAAAGAAATTATAAAGTATATTGATGCCGGGGCAAACTTTTATGTAAGTATGTTTGGACGCGCAGAGCACATGGAAGTGGTTGATAATGGTTTTTATACCTATGTAAAGCCTAAAGCCGGTGAATATGGGATAACATTTATCTATGACATCCGCATTGGGGAGCTTCCGGCCGAAAGACAAAAAATACTCATTGATGAGATAAAATCACTCAATATGCCTGTTTGGCTTGATTTGCTCGCGGAGGATGAATTGTACCGTTTGGTTTATGGAAAAGCCAAAGTACATGGCCAGACTGCTTTATCCGATGAGGATGAAGTTTATCTGGCCATGCTGCCTGAAGAAAAACCTCTTTACCATACAGGGAGCACTAAAATCGTACAAGTACAATCAGCCGGGGAATTTGCAGTATGGGCCAAAATCGCAAATGATATTCTTGCGGGTGGCAAACCGGATATGCACCCTGTTTATCACTATCCCTTGTGCGAAAAAGGCTTAATGCAGTGCTATGTGCTGTATGATGGAAATACACCTGTTTCTGTTGCCTCTATTATGAACAACGATGGCATTGCCTCACTTGAACTTGTGGCTGCCATACCTGAAATGCGCAGGAGGGGTTTTGCAAAAGCCGTATGTGAAAAGGCCATTTGCGACACTTTTGCCAGAGGGGCAAAAATAATCACGGTCCGGGCTGTCAATGCAGCGGCGGGCAGGCTGTATCAGTCTATGGGATTTAAGGCTTATAACTATGCGATATGAGCATTTGGCCGGGCAGAAATGATGGAATTGGAGCAGATTTTACCCGGCCGGTTATTGTCACGCCTCCGCAAAGCCATACGTTGTCTCCGATGGTAAGAGGGAGACAATGCTTACATATTTATGATGTTTATTTGGGGGCAGCAGCCAGACAGGCAAGGAATTCCGCCTCCGGCATGGGGCGCCCGTACAGAAAGCCCTGGGCATAGCGGCAGCCCAGTTTCCTTAAAAGTCCGGCCTGATCTTCGGTTTCCACACCCTCCGCAATCACCTGCAAATGAAGCTCCTTTGCCAAATCAATGACGAACTGCATGACCTTTTGTCTGCGGGGATCATTTTCGGCCTGGTACAGAAACAGGCGATCCAGCTTCATGACATCTATGGGAAGCTCCGAAAGCGTATTAAGGGAGGAATAGCCGCTTCCAAAATCATCCATTTCAATAATAAATTCCATTTCCTTCAGCCGCCTGATGGCATCAGGCAGCTGCCGGCTGTTCTGTACGTAGGCCGATTCCGTAATTTCCAGGTGCAGTTCCTCCGGTGAAAGACCATAAGCCGTTATCATGGAAGTGAGCGTTTCCGGGAGAGCTTCATGGTAAAGATCCGTCCTGGATACATTTACGGAAACCGGAATGCCTGTGATGCCTTTCCTTTTCCAATCCCGGAGCATGCGGCACACTTTTTCCCATACAAATAAATCCACACTGTAGATGAAACTGTTCTTTTCAAAAACCGGAATAAAATCTGCAGGAGAAATCATTCCGAATTCGGGGTGTTTCCAGCGAATCAGGGCTTCCGCCCCGATGATGCGGGAGGTATCCACTGCTACCTTAGGCTGAAGATAGACAAGAAATTCCTCTCTTTGCAGGGATTCCACCATTGTATCTACGATTTTTTGCTCAAAAATCAGTTTTTCACGCATGGATCTGTCATAGGAAGCGAAGCGTTGGCTGAAGTTACCTTTGATGCTGTTTGCAGCCAGCAGGGCCAGGTCACACATGCGGGCGACCGACAGCGCCTTTTCTTCCACATGGTATATTCCGATTTTAATCTGGATGCGCATCGGAAGAGGATAACCATCCAGAAAAAGAAGGATATTTTCATCCAGTTTTTTATAGGTGTCGGTATTGCGCGGCAGGATCGCAAAAAAAGTATCTGCCCGGGCTCTTGTAATAAGTGTCAGGGCATCAGTTTGGATTGTCAGAAGACAGATCGCCAGATGGGAAAGCAGCCTGTCAGCACTTTCCGTTCCGAACACCGCATTTACAATTTTGAAATGCTCAATATCCACCGCAATAATATCGAAAGCCGTCTCCGGATTTTGAGCCAGTACGCCGGCAGCTTTGTCATAGAATGCCTTTTCCGTGTACAGCCCGGTGAGCAAATCCCGTTCCAGTGTTTCAATAGTGTTCTGGGCCTTCCGGGATTCCTCCAGCAGGCCCTGCAGCCGTACGTTGTTTTTTGCTAAAGTCCGCTGGTAATTAATCAGGCGGCTGTTCAGCTTCTGAATTTCATAATATCCGGAGCCGTAGGGTTCCTGGCCGGAAAGCTCCGGCAGAGCCGCGGCGTTGAGAGACATTTCAACCAGCCTGGATATCTGTGACGGATCATCAATGTCATATGCCAGGACAAGCCTTTGCTGGTTCATAGCCATAACCGTAACAAATACGATTGGATTTCCTTCCATTTTCATTGTGGCCCGGCAGGACTGTCCGATCCCGGAGTCCTGCCGGAGAATAGAATCCAGTTCATTTTCCCCGGTAAAAAGCTCTCTGATATCACTGCCCTCATTGATAATGCCAAGAGGCGTGCTGTGTATGACTCTGTTTATTGTTCCGGTGCTGCCGCATAAAGCGATGTAAACGATCATAATGTATTATCCGCCCATTGTACGAGAGCTTTTGCGTCTTCTGTATATATATCAACGTTCCAGCTCTTCCATATTTTTGTATCTGTAAAAGCATTGCCGCCGACGGCAATTTTGGGCTTTGGGAATTTTTCCCGCAGCTGTTCCACGGCATTCCGGCAAAGCGGGAGATGCTGCGGCATTGTAACGGAGAGCGCGATGAGATCCGGCTGGTATTTCTCAGCGGCGGAAAGCAAGGTTTCCACCGGTACGGCTGCCCCCAGATAGATACTGTCCCAGCCGCTGTATTCGAATAAATCGGCAATCATCCGGGCGCCTATTTCATGAAGCTCGCTGCCCACACAGGCTATCAGCACGGTTTTCCCCTTTCGCGGCTGTCCGAAGATCAGAGGATAAAACTGGGAGAGAGCCATCTGCGTGACGGAAGTACAGTAATGCTCCATATCCACGGAAATCAGATGAAGATGCCACAGCTCGCCTACCCTTCGCATGGCCTCGGCCACGATATCCGAGCACACATCGTCCAGGGGGATTCCCTCCTTGACACAGCCGGTCACCAGCGCCAGCGCGCCTTCGGTATCCGACTGCAGCAGACAGTCAAGATAACGTGTGACCTCTTTCTCATATTTAACCGGAGCGGAGGAGGGAGCCGGAGGACCGGCGTCACATTCCTCTGCCGTCGCTTTTATTGCCCCGTTAAGCAGCCGGTGAAGCCGGTCATGCTTCTCATAAGACAGCGTTTTTGACATGCAGGTTCTGATAAGCTCATAATGTTCCGTCATGATATCACGCAGCGATTCACGGCTGCAGCCGGTCATCAGCGGTGTGAGCAGCTGGTAAAGCCATCTGGCATAGCGGGCATAAATTCCGTCGTCCTCCAGGCAGAGGGCGGTATAAAGAAAATCTATATTATACTTCACGTCCTGATACATTTTCTGCCTGGCACGATCAGTCAGCATATTGTTAAGCGTATGATTGGCAGCGAGCTGCCGCGTAAAGATTTCGTTGGTTAGTTTCAGGAAGTCCGCATCCTGCTCCATGAGAAGTAAACTCATATGGCACCGCCTTTCTGCCGCGGGAAGAAGCTTTTTCCTGCGTAAGTGTATCTTAAGTATAGCATGTGGAATGGAGTTAGTCGAGAAGTCTCTTTATATAACTTTATTGGCAGGATGCCGAGCTCCGGGAAGAATGGCTCAGGAAAACCGGTTACTCATATTATTTAAAAAAAATAATTGTGTGGCATACAATTATCCGGTTTTTGCAGGGCAGGGTTGATGCTATAATAATCGTAAATTGAAACCGGTTGTCTGGTTTATAAAAATAACCGGAAGGAATGATTTTTATATTATGGAGATCATGCGGAGAAACAGACGGGGTATGACAGTAAAAAAGAACCATTACGGAAATGGGTGGAAGAAGACCAGCAAAGAAAGGGCCGGAAAAAAGAAAAAAGGCGTAAAAGCTGCAGGCGCCTGCGGCCAGAGAAGGACGGGAGGCGGAAAATACGCAGGCAGCAGGCCATGGATACAGCCGGGCCGGCGGAGGCGCAGAAGGAAAAAAGCCGAAATGCGTTCCTGCATACCGCTTCTGACGGAGCCGTTGTTTTTAGCCGCCGCTTTTTATCTGCTGTTCAGCCTGAACTTCATCCATACTTATCTGCCGAATACAATAATCCGCGGAATATCCGTATCAGGGTTGACGGCGGAGGAAGCAAAAGAGAAGATTGCGGCCCAAATGGGCAGTTACGAATTAGTGCTGGAAGAACGGGGCGGGAGAAAAGAGATAATCAGGGGTATGGATATCACCCTCCGGCCTGTTTATGACGGAACCCTTGAGAAAATTATGGATAAACAGAATCCTCTGCTGTGGGGCGCGCGTTATGTGAAAGGAGAGGAATATGAGTCTGCCGGTTTTGGTGTAAGATATGATGAAGCAAAACTGGAGATGGTTGTCCGTAAGCTGCGCTGTATGGATCCGGAGGAGGCAGTGCCTCCTGCCGATGCCTGTCTTGTCTATACGGACAATGAAGGGCTTCAGATTAAAAAAGAGGAGCAGGGGAATTACCCTGTGCCGGGCAGGCTTCTGCAGGAGGTGCAAAGGGCGGTTAGCGGCCTGGAAGCCCGGATATCACTTGAGGAGCTGGACATCTACAAAAAGCCGCAAATACTGGAGGATGATCCTGTGCTGCTGGCTCAAAGGGAGGCATATGGACCATACGCGCAGGTATCAATCATTTATCAGTTTGGGGACAGTGAGGAAAAGCTGGACGGCAATACTATCTGCGGATGGCTGCAGCAGGATAAAAGCGGGAGGGTGACAGTTGATACTGAGGCGGTGAAGGAATATGTGAACGGGCTGGCCAGGAAATACAATACCGCTTATTGTACGAAGGAGTTAAAAACCTCTTACGGCCCTACGGTAACCATAACGAAAGGACATTATGGCTGGATGATTGATAAGGAAGGGGAAACAGACGCGCTGGTGGAACTGATTACAGCCTGTCAAAGCCAGAAACGGGAGCCGCTTTATCTGCAGACGGCGGCCAGCCATGTCGCGCCGGATTATGGAGATACCTACGTGGAAATGAATCTGACGGCCCAGCATCTTTTTTTCTACAGGGACGGGGAGCTTTTGATAGAAACGGACTTCGTATCCGGGAATGAGTCAAAGGGCTGGGGCACACCGGCCGGCGCCTATGAGCTGACCTATAAGCAGCGGAATGCGGTTCTGAAGGGAAAGAATTACAACACTCCAGTCACCTGCTGGATGCCGTTTAACGGGGATATCGGCATGCATGACGGCTACTGGCGATCCGGCTTCGGAGGAACCATTTATAAAAAAAGCGGCTCTCACGGCTGCATAAACCTTCCTCCCGACGCAGCTGAATTTATATTTGAAAATATTGAGCCGCAAACGCCCATACTCTGTTATTATCTGGAAGGGACAGAGTCGGAATAATCGGTGTGTGATACATGAAGAAAAGGAACCGGAGCAAATAACGTGCGGTACCCGGGGGGATAAAGCGCGTGGAAAAACGGGGGAAAAACGGAAGTAAGCTCCATGCCCCGAAAGGAGAAAGCTATGCCAGTGAATTCTTTTGATGATTATCCCATGTCCTGGACACCGGACAGAGAGGATTTGAAATTTCCGCTTTATTACAGTCTTGCAGATTTGATGGAGCGTGATATTAAGAGCGGCAAGCTGTCCGCTAATACAAAGCTTCCGCCGCAGAGAGAGCTTGCGGATTATCTGGATTTGAATCTGAGCACAATCACCAAGGCTTATAAGCTTTGCGAGATGCGGGGGCTTATCCACGCCGTGACGGGAAAAGGGACCTTTGTAACTCCCTATGCCAATGTCCCCACCTCCACAGTGGAAAAGAATACGGCGCCGGGAATCGAACTGGCCGTCATACATCCGTTTTATGAATCCAATGAAGCAATCAGGGATCTTACAATAGATATCCTGAAAAAACCTTTTTCAGAGCAGCTTTTTGAATATTCACACCCCCTGGGTGACAGAGGGCAGATTCTGACTGCGGCCAGATGGCTTCAGCGGTTCGGGCTGGATGCGGATGAACATAACACCATGATAGCCGCTGGTGCGCAGAATGCGCTGGCCACCATCCTGTCTTCCCTGTTTGAAGCGGGAGACAGGATTGCGGTTGATACTTATACCTATCCCAATTTTATCAGCCTGGCAAATCTTCTTTACCTGCAGCTGGTGCCCATTGAAAATGATGCCTGGGGAATGTGCCCGGAACGGCTGGAAAATGCCTGCGTGCTGCAGAAAATCAAGGGAATCTATATGATGCCCGCAGGCGGAAATCCCACCAATATTGCATTTTCCGACGCCCGCAAGAAGGAGATTGCAAGGATCATAAAGGAGAGAAACCTGATTGCGGTGGAAGATGACAACTATGCGGCATTACTGGAAAAACCGTATTCGCCGCTAGCCCTGGATGCGCCGGAACATTGCATCTATGTAAGCGGCCTGTCCAAACCGCTCTGTCCGGGCCTGCGGATTGCTTATCTATATCTGCCGGATAAATATGTGAATCCCATGGAACAGGGGATTTTCAGCCAGAATCTGAAAATTTCCTCCCTGAACATGGAAATTGCAGCCGAGATTATCCGAAGCGGCCTGGCCTGGAAAATAATCCAGAAAAAAAGAAACGCCGCCATTGCCCGCAATGAAATTTATGCTTCCTGTTTTCCGGAAAGCAGCCTGCGAAAAGAGTCCTATTACCAGTGGCTGGAGCTGCCGGACAATCTTTCCGGAAGGTTGTGTGAGGCGGAGCTTTCCTGCCGGGGAGTAAGCGTCTTTGGCGCGGAGCGTTTTACCGTGGGCAATCAGGGAAAGACAAATGCGGTCAGAATCGCTACCTGCTCCGCAGAGAATGAGGAGCAGCTACGCAAAGGGCTGGAAATATTGCTAAATTTCATCCGGCAGCAGGAGGACAGGGAGCCGCTGTTCATTGTGTGAAAACGGTGTCTGTTCCGACCAAAAGGCAGAATCAGTCTAATAAATACCATCTGCCGGAAAAAGCCGAAAGGGTAAACTCCGCCGTTTTTTTACGGAAGAGCAGTTCTTTTTCAGGGTAGTCACAGGTTCCGCCGAACTGTGTCATGTCGCTTGCAATCAGCAGCCGGAAGGTACGGATTCTGTCACAGGTGAATGTGTAGCTGCGGGTCATATCGGAAAAATTGAAAATGGCGAGAATCGTCTGGCTGCCGCTGATTCTCTTAAATACATAAATACATGCTTCTTCCTGGTGACAGTCGATCCATTGGAACCCTTCCCTGGAGCTGTCCAGTTCCCATAAGGCGGGGCAGGTGAGGTAGCAGTGGTTCAGTTCCCGAAGAAAGCGGTGAAAGGCTTTATGCAGCGGATAATCCTCCAGTTCCCAGTCCTGTTCCCTTTTCTCATCCCATTCTCTCAACTGTCCCAGTTCATTTCCCATGAAGCTTAATTTGATGCCGGGATGGGCGTACATATAAAGGTAAAGAGCTCTGGCCTGCGGAAATTTATCCTCATAACCACCGTTCATTTTCTGCACAATGGAAGCCTTTCCATGCACCACCTCATCGTGGGAGAATGGGAGCAGATAATGTTCATTATAAAAATAGTGCATGGAAAAGGTGAGCTTATGATAAAGCTGTGTCCTCAGGGAAGGAGCTGCCTGAAAGTAGGAGAGCGTGTCATTCATCCATCCCAAATCCCATTTATAATCAAAACCAAGGCCGTTTTGCGATACGGGTGCGGTAACACCGGGATAGGCAGTGGAATCTTCGGCAATCAACAGCGCATGAGGAAATCTTTTCTTTAGCCCCTGGTTCAGGTTTTGCAGAAACCGGATTGCAGATTTATTTTCCCCGCGCTCCGGACGGCCCTGCCAGTAAATCAGGTTGGATACGGCATCCATACGCAGACCGTCAAAATGAAATTCCCTGAGCCAGTAACAGGCGGCCGACTGGAGAAAGCTGCAGACCTCCCCGCGGGAGTGCATGAAATTACAGCTTCCCCACTCATTTACGCCCACATCGGCGCTGGGATATTCATAAAGGGAGGTGCCGTCATATTTCCAGAGCGCATAGTCATTTACGGCAAAATGGACCGGTACGAAATCCAGAATTACGCCAATCCCGTTTTGGTGGCATTGGCTGATAAAAGCCTTCAGGCCGTCCGGTGTCCCGTAGCGGGAGGTAGGGCTGAAAAATCCGGTTTCCTGATAGCCCCAGGATTCATCACAGGGATGCTCCGCAAGAGGCATGATTTCCAGATAGTTATAACCATTTTCTTTCAGATAAGGAATGAGCAGGCCGGCCAGCTCCTGATAGGAATACCAGCCGTCCGGGGCATCGGATTTCTTTTTCCAGGAGCCGAAATGCAGCTCATAAATATTTATCGGTTTATTGTAGGAGGCGCTCCTGCTTCGGTTCCATTTTTCATCGTGAAAATGATAGTCGGAAAGTCCACATATGACAGATGCCGTACCCGGCCTTACTTCGGAATAAAATGCATAGGGATCGGCATGATCCAGAAAAGAACCGTCTTTTTTGTAGATCCGGTATTTATAACGCATGCCCGGGGCTGCGTTGGGGATCGTGCATTCCCAGAAATTACCGTCATAAATCTTTCCCATTCCGGTGTCCGTCCAGCCGTTAAAGTCCCCGATTATGCTGACATGCTGTGCTGCCGGAGCGAAGGTACAAAAGGTTACCCCCGAATCAGAGGGGTGCGCTCCCAGAAATCGATAGCTGTCGAAGTCCTGTCCCGTATAAAAATCATAAAATTCCATGTCTGCTCCTGTCTGCGCCAGAAGGCGCGCGTCTTAATAAAATTTCATATAAATCCTGCAGGATGAGAATAAAAAATACAAAGATAATAGACACGAGTTGGATTTCCAACTATAATTGATTATATATATTTTGATAAAGAAGTACTACCAACGAACCTGCGGAAAGATTGGATATCCAACGGTTTGGGAAAAGTGTCGGGGGAAAACGGGCAATGGATATCAGAATAGAAAAGACGAAAAGAAGTATAAAAAATGCTTTTATAGAACTGCGCTCCAGGAAGTCTCTGGAAAGGATAACAGTGAAGGAGGTATGCGAAAAAGCGGAAATCAACAAATCTACCTTTTACTCCCACTATCAGGACATTTATGATCTGTCAGATAAGCTGGAAACAGAGGTGGTGGAATCCATTATCGGCGCGCTCAACCATCCGGAAAACCTGCTGAAGAATCCGGAGGAATTTACGAAGGAGCTGTACCTTGGCTATGCGGCAAAAAATGCTCTCATATGTATTCTTTTTTCAGACAGCCGCAGCGGTATCCTTGTGCAGAAGCTGGAAAAAACACTGAAGGAGCTTGTTTTTTCCGTATGTCCCGAATACCGGGAGGACCCGAAGGAGAATGTAAAGCTGACCTACAATATTTACGGTGGGTATTATGCTTATTTTGAAAACAGGGAATATGGGGATGAGCTGGTAATAAGCACGATTGGAAGGCTCTCGGGGAATATGGATATCTGACCGTTATTTAATAAAAGAGGCAGGGCCTGCGGAAAAACGTATTTTTGGCCCTGCCTCTTACATATAAATGACGATTGAAAATTATCCGCTTTCTGTGCCGTGTATGAATTCCTGAGATTAATCAGCCAGAATTTCATGCACCTGACGCATTGTGACTGCACAGGCCGCGGCAATATCTGACTCTGACAGGCCTTCCCCGGCCAGACGTAATACACGCTTTGTCAGACGAATCCCCTGTGAAATCCCCTGTGTCTTGCCCTTTGCAATGCCCTGGGCTTTTCCCCTGGAAAATCCCTGTTTTATTCCCTTTTTTAATCCTTTTTCCAGTGCCTTTTCTTCAATGGCTTCACTTAAATTACACATCTGCTTCAGCTCCTTTTCTAATTCCTGTTCCATTGCCAGGCCATAATCTTCTTCCAGAATCCTTTCTTTTTGGGTTGCATCCATATCCGGAGACAGCAGGGTATTCAGAAAGCCATGCAGCTTTCCGGAATTTCCGGCAGGCGCCTTTTCATTCAGGCAGATAACAATTACCGACAGCTTGTCATAGCTTGCCTTCCGTTCGGGAATCCTTCCGATAAGATCCCTTTTGGAAATCCGGTATTCAGACATGGCATTTCCGATATGATTCGGTGCGTTCATACATATCCAGATACTGTATACTTTTTTCAGCGAATCATAATCGGAATCCTTGAATTCCCTGTCCAGCTGTTCCGACAGCATTCTTGCGCCATAGAAAATCCCTCTGGTCACAATCCGGTATTTCTGA
>NZ_KE992717.1:107282-116469 GCF_000466465.2 Clostridium sp. KLE 1755 | reverse complement strand
AAAATTTCTTCTGTGCTTCCACATTGAGCAAAAGCTTAACCATGGTAATATTTTTGTGTCCGGGAAGCATGGCACAAAATCGGATATCAAATGTGATGCGACCCTCACCGGGAACCACGCTTTCCGTATTGTTCCCTGTAATTAAAAGCTCATTTCCTTTCTTCCCTCCGGGCTTTAAGGGCACCCTGGCGACCTCAATTCCCGGTTCAATCCATTCCGCAATTTCCTCAACATCGAAGTCTGCGTATTCGGCGGCAGCACCCTGCAGGATACGGGCCAGAACCTGTCTGTTGCTCAGGTTTCTCTTTACATGTTCATCATACTGCACTTTGATACCGGCTGCGTCAAGTTCTTCTGCGATCAGCGTCTTTTTCTTCATTGTACCTCCTTTTGGCGGCAGGAGTGCAGATCGTATATGAAAAAATTGACGCCTGCGGTTCCTGCCGTTAAATAAAATGTGATTTTGCGGCAGAAACTGCCAGAATGTGCGAATGCACAGAAATATAGTAAGACTACTTTGATGATACTTTATGTCTGATAAAAAGTCAATTAATAAATATTATTTTTCTTTCGTTTTTTCCGCTTTTTTCCCGGAAAATATTTCGCTTAATGCGAGAAACTGTGATATAATAATTCCGGTAGCGGATAGCAGGAGCGGAAGTAAAGAGATAAATATATCCGCAGAGGAACAGCCGGTTTATCCGGCTTATAATACCAAGGAGGAAAAAAGAATGCAGATAAGTAAAGATATGTTAATCGGTCAGTTGGTCAATATGGACGAATTAATTCCCCAGATGCTGATGCGCGCGGGAATGCACTGTCTGGGATGCCCGTCTGCCCAGGGGGAAAGCCTGGAGGAAGCATGCATGGTACATGGAATTGACTGTGAGGGGCTTGTAAGCCAGATGAATGAAATCCTGGCCACCAGATAATACAGTAATAGTAATATAAAATAAAGGAGCAGCAATGCGGATGCCGGACGGTATACCCCCCGGAGCATCGGTATTGCTGCTTTTTTATTACCGTCAGAAAGCTTTATTCGGCTGAAAAGTCTCTCGCAAATTTTATAAAGTTTTATAAAGAAAGTATTTTTTGTATTGAAAATAATACGGGCGTATGTTATAGTACATATAGAACAAATAATGCAGAGTGTAATATAAATTTATGAAAGCAACTGTCCGGACCTCACCTTTGTGTGAGGTATTTTGCAGGCCGGGGATGAAGCAGGCGGCATACGTAGCTTATGTAATGCACCGGCTGTAATGCCTGACAGGCCGGAACCAAAAGCGGCGGACAGCCGCGCCTGAGAAAAGAATGAAGGTGAATAGAATGGCAGCAAAAAGAGATTATTATGAAATTCTCGGAATAGAAAAGGGAGCGGATGAAAACGCGATTAAAAAGGCTTACCGTAAGCTTGCGAAGAAGTACCATCCGGATGAAAATGCCGGTAATACCCATGCCGAGCAGCGGTTTAAAGAGATAACTGAGGCTTATTCCGTATTAAGTGATCCGGAGAAGAAAAAACTGTATGATCAGTTCGGGCATGCCGCATTTGACGGTTCAGCTCCCGGTCCGGATGCATTTACGGGACGGCAGAACGGCGGATATCGGGAATATCATTTTGAACAGGGAAATATGGACGATATCTTCGGAGATATTTTCGGGGATTTGTTCCACAGTAAAGACGGTAAAAAAGGCGGTTCCCGCAGCAGCCGCTTTTCAGGAGGCTTTCATAACGGAAGCCATGGCTATGGCGGATTTGAAGACAGTTTTTACGGAGGAGGTTTTTCGCAGGATAGCTTCCGCGGCAGGGGCCGGGATCTCCAGGCGGAGGTAGAGGTCAGCTTTGACGAAGCGGCCTTCGGCTGCGATAAGCTTATCAGTCTGCAGAATGCGGATGGCATGGGCGGACCGGCGCAATCCCTGCAGGTCCATATCCCTGCAGGGATTGAAAACGGCAAAAAGGTAAGAATCCGCGGGAAAGGAATGCCGGGATACGGCGGCGAAGCGGGAGATTTGCTGCTTAAGGTCAAGGTGGGTGAAAAACAGGGCTTTGAGCGGAAAGGAATGGATGTATATTCCACCATTACCATTCCGTTTACCACGGCCGTATTTGGCGGAGAGGCTCCCGTACAGACGCTTTCCGGTAAAATTATGTGCAGAATCAGGGAAGGAATCCAGCCGGGAACTAAAATCCGGCTGAAGGGAAAAGGAATCGTTTCCATGAAAAACCCCGGTGTATATGGGGACCATTATGTCACAGTGCAGATTCAGGTTCCGCAGGATCTCAGCCCGGAAGCGAAGCAGAAGCTGAAGGAATTTGAAGAGCTCCTCAATAAGGAGCGGCGGGGAGGGAAAAAGAAGGGCGCGGCATAGGCGAGAAGCAGATTCCTTTATGACGAATCCACGGTAAAAGCCCGGACATCCGGACTGCGGCAGGCTTCCGGCTGATGGTATCGCTGTGCGGCGGCCTGCCTGCCCATAGTGTATATTTGTGCGGCCTGCGCAGTATATGCGCAGGCCGGCAGAAGGGTAAACGGCAGAAAAGTAGGAAAAAGTAAAATAAAAAACTTGACAAATGCCCAAAGGCATTTTATAGTCAAAATATAGTATGTAACTCTTACGAGGCATTCACTATACATGACACTTAGGATGGTTATGTGTATTGATGCCCTTTTTTTATTTCTGCGGCAAATCCACTGCAATTCAGCGCATAAATACCATGCATCCGGAAAAAAACAGAACAGGGAGGGGACGCTTCGCGTCCTGCCAACGAAGCCGGGGATGCTTCTGCCCTGATTTTCATGCGGTCTGCGGCCGTGAAAGGAGAGAAAGAAAAATGAAAGATAAGATTTTTGGTGTTTTGCAGCGTGTCGGACGGAGTTTTATGCTTCCCATTGCTATTTTGCCTGTGGCGGGACTGCTTTTGGGAATCGGCAGTTCTTTTACCAATGAAACCACAATTGCAACCTATGGGTTAGGTAAAATACTGGGTGACGGGACATTTCTCCATGCCCTGCTGGTAATTATGAACAAGGTCGGGAGCGTGGTATTTGACAACCTTCCCCTTATTTTTGCCATTGGCGTATCAATCGGTATGGCAAAGAAGGAAAAAGAGGTAGCCGCCCTTTCCGCGGTAATTGCCTATTTTGTAATGAACACGGCAATCAGCGCCATGCTGGTGCTCCATGGCGACATCCTTTCCAACGGAGAAACTGCCGGGCATGTGCTTGGCGGGACCATCGCCTCTGTCTGCGGAATCCAGACGCTGCAGATGGGTGTATTCGGCGGTATCATAGTAGGGTTGGGAGTGGCAGTCCTGCATAATCGTTTTTATAAAATCAGCCTGCCGAATGCGCTGTCCTTTTTTGGCGGGACAAGATTTGTACCTATTATCTCAACACTGGTTTACATGTTTGTGGGAATTGCATTATACTATATATGGCCGGTAGTGCAGAACGGGATTTATGCGCTGGGCGGCCTGGTGACAGGCAGCGGCTATGTGGGAACGCTGATCTTTGGCCTGATAAAAAGAGCGTTGATTCCCTTCGGTCTGCATCATGTATTTTATATGCCGTTCTGGCAGACTGCTGTGGGCGGAACCATGGAGGTTGCGGGACAGATGGTGCAGGGGGGACAGAATATATTCTTTGCCCAGCTGGCTGATTCTGCCAATGTGGCCCATTTCAGCGCGGATGCAACAAGGTATTTTTCAGGAGAGTTTATTTTTATGATTTTTGGCCTGCCGGGAGCGGCCCTGGCGATGTATCGCTGTGCGAAGCCTGAAAAGAAAAAAGCGGCGGGAGGTCTGCTTTTATCCGCGTCCCTGGCCTGTATGATGACAGGGATTACGGAGCCTCTGGAATTTTCCTTCCTGTTTGTCGCCCCTGCCCTGTTTGCAGTACAGGTGGTGCTGGCAGGCTCCTGCTACATGATTGCCCATATACTTAATGTCGCGGTTGGCCTGACTTTTTCCGGCGGCTTCCTGGATTTCTTCCTGTTTGGAATCCTGCAGGGCAATGAAAAAACAAGCTGGCTGAGAGTGATTCCCGCAGGAATTATTTACTTTTTCCTTTACTATTTTATTTTCCGTTTCCTGATTGTAAAATTCGATTTCAAGACGCCGGGAAGAGAAGAGGATACTGCTGAAATAAAGCTGTATACCAGGGCGGATGTCAATGCAAGAAAGGACGGAGCGGAAAAAGAGACGGCAGCGGCGGATACTGATTCTGTCAGCACTGCTATTACAAATGGCCTGGGCGGCAGGAAAAATATCAGCGACGTGGACTGCTGTGCAACGAGGCTGCGTTGCACGGTGAAACGTCCCGAGCTGGTAAATGACGCACTGTTAAAGTCCACAGGGGCCTCAGGAGTAGTGCACAAAGGCAATGGCGTGCAGGTAATCTACGGTCCTCATGTTACGGTAATCAAATCAAATCTGGAGGATTATCTGGAAACTGCGCCCAACGAGGAATATACGGGCGGAGAGCAGGAAGCGGCTGTGGATACTGTGGTGTCTGAGGAAAAGCAGGAGAAAGAACAGGACGGCGAAAAAAAAGTAAAAACCATTGTAATCTCCAGCCCGGTTACCGGAAAGGCGGCAGATTTATCAACGGCGCCGGACGAGGCCTTCGCAGGGAAAATGATGGGCGACGGCGCGGCCGTAACGCCTGAAGACCCAATTGTGCGGGCGCCGGAGGACGGAGAAATATGTTTTGTTTTCGATACCAGGCATGCGATTGGATTTTTAACGGATTCCGGAATCAGCCTTCTGATTCATATCGGAATTGATACGGTAAAGCTTGGAGGAAAGGGCTTTGAGGCGCTTGTTGAGAACGGGCAGAAGGTGAAAAAGGGAGATCCCATGCTGAAGCTGGATTTGGAATATCTGAAGGCCAATGCGCCTTCTGTTGTTTCACCCGTGCTTTGCACGGAGCTTCAGGAGAATGAGAAAATCCGGCTGCTTAAAACAGGAAACATTACAGCCGGGGAGGCACTTTTCGCGGTAGATATATACGAATAACGACAGGGATAAGACGGCAGTCCGCCGGAACGCTGGAAATTGCCGCAGCAGCCGCTTTTTCCGGGCGGTACAGGAGGGGAATATGTACAGAATCAGGAAAGTTTTGAATCATAATGCGGCAATTGTAATCGGGATGGAGGATAACGGGGAATATCTGCTCATGGGAAAGGGAGTGGGATTCGGGAAGAAAACGGGCGAGCGGGTGGAGGCGGGGCCTGAGACCACCGCCTACTGCCTGCAGCAGCTTACGGACAGAGGGGATGCGAAAGAGATCATAAAGTCGGTTTCCCCGGTCTGCCTGGAGCTTGCCAACGAAGTGCTCAATGAAGCGGAAAGAGTTTTCGGCAGGATTGACCGTTCCATCCTTTTCCCTATGGCCGACCATATGGAATATGCGGTCAGGCGTATCAAAAACCGGGAGCAGATCAGCAATCCCCTGACAGAGGATATCAGGCTTCTGTTCCACCGGGAATATAAAGTCGCCCAAAGTGTACAGCCGCTTTTGTGGGAGCGGATGAAGGTGAAAATTGACGAGCATGAAATCGGTTATATAGCGCTCCATGTCCATGCGGCCATTGAGGATGAAAAAGTATCCCAGGCCATGCAGATTGCGCGCGCCGTCCGGGAATGCGTCACTCTGGTGGAGCAGCAGACGGGGATGAAAATTGATGTCATGTCCTTGGCCTACAACCGGCTGATGAACCATGTGCGCTATATGGTGGCAAGGGCTCTGAGCGGGGAACGGCTCAAGCTGAATATGAATGACTATATGCGGGTAAAATTTCCTGAAGCCTATGAAACGGCGGCTGTTATATGCGAAGAAATCGGCAGGAGCCTGAACAGAAAACTGGATGATGTGGAAACAGGATACCTGGCGATGCATATTGAGCGGGTGAAGGATGATGAAACAACGGGAAGCGCAAATAATAAAGCAAAAAAGACAACGGAGGAATATCATGCTGGATGCGATCATTAAAAGAAGAAGTATCCGAAAATATAAAGAGGAAGAAATCCCGGTCCATATGGTGGAGGAGGTTCTCCGGGCGGGGCTTCTGGCGCCTTCCTCAAAGAACCGCCAGCCCTGGAAGTTCATTGTTGTAACGGGGAGGTCAAAAGCAGAGATGCTGGAGGTGTTCAGACAGGGGCTGGAAAGAGAAAAGAACAGCCCTCTGCTGCCGGAAAGCGCGCCGTATATCGGCGGGGCGGAATACACCCTTCAGGTTATGAAGCAGGCTCCGGTGATTATTTTTATCGTCAATACATTAGGCCTGGAGGTAAACCGGGGCTTAACCCCGGATGAGAGGATTTTTGAATTATGCAATGCGCAGTCCATCGGGGCGGCGATTGAAAATATGACGCTGGCCGCGACAGATCTGGGACTGGGAAGCCTGTGGATATGCGATACCTGTTTTGCATATCAGGAGCTGAACGGCTGGCTGGATGCAGGCGGGGAACTTATTGCGGCGCTGGCCCTGGGATATGCGGATGAAGCGCCGGCCGCAAGGCCGAGAAAAAGCCTGGAAGAAGCGGCGGAATGGAGATACTGAGCTGGCAGGACATAAAAAATAAAGCATTCCTGACGCGGAAAGGGTGAAAAAGATGTGGAAAAAAGAAATTATCTATGATTCGGCAACGCCGGTTCTCTATTATCTGGTGCAGGAAAAAGGGGAATTATTCCTGAAACATACCTATGACTGCGCCTGTGAAAATCCTCAGGTGGAGGAGTGCTTCATCGTCCCTTCAAAGAATACGGAAAGAAATAAGGCCTGCCGGATCAGCGCAAAGCGTCCTTTCCAGGTAATGGTACAGGAAGACGGCCATAAGGCGGAGATATTGTTTGACGGAGCGGAGGAGGAAATCAGCGTCACCATTTATCCGAGCATACCCCACTGTGATATTATGGGAAACTCCATTTCCCTGGACTTTGAAAACGGAAAGGAGTTTGAAGAAGCTGTTTATCAGTTTTACTGGAGGACGCTTCTTCCTTCCGTTGCGGAACGCACAGCGGGAGCGGGCTATCCGGTGCGGGATGGCTATGTGGTGAGCACGCTTCAAAAAGAGGTATATGCGGGTACTTATCCTGATGTAGATCATGAATTCCAAATCAAAGGACGCGCGGCCATGGCGGATAGCTTTGATCTGGGGCTGATCCGCCGGATGCTGGAGCTGCAGCTGAAGCTGATGGCGGAGGATCCGGAACAGCTGTACCGGGATCCCTGCGCCCTGCAGCCGAATGGGGTCAGGGAATACCATGTGAGAAGAAACAGCAAAGATCTGCAGACCAACGCGGTAATGTTCCTTATTACCGGAAATGTGGAAATTATAGAATCCGCATGGCTTTATGTGGCGGCCTCCAAAGACTGGGCCTGGTTTGAAAGGAATAAGGAAGGGCTGGAAAATTCCCTGACTCTTGTGGAGGACTGCATGGACAGGCAGGGGCGTCTTTGGTCTGATGTTTATTATGAAGATCAGATTATCAAGGACGGAAGGGAATGTATGTCCGCCGCACTGGCAGCCGATGCCATGAGGAGGATGGCGGATCTGGAGAGAAGAGCCGGGGACAGCGAAAAAGAAAAGCATTATCTTTTGCTGGAAAGAAAGCTTTCCCGGGCCATGACGGCGGATCTCCCGGCAGGCTTCTGGGACCGGGAAAACGGACGTTTTGCCGACTGGGTGGACAGAAGCGGCGTCAGGCATGATCATATCCATCTGCTGGCAAATGAACTGCCGCTGCTGTTCGGCTATGCGGATGAGGCGCAGGAAAAAGCGGTGCAGAAGCTTGTGGAAGAGTGCTTCGGAGAGTTCCAGCGGTTTCCCACCTTTTTATCAGCCAGGATACAGGACTATACCGATTCGGAAATCGGAGTGCCCTATGACCTGTGCGCGGCAGGAAGATACTGGTGCTGGGATTTTGCTTACTGGGTGTCTCAGGGCAGGAGGGATATGCTGGAGCAGCAGCTCCTGGCCGTCTGCCGGCAGGCAAGGCTGGATGATTATCTGATGGGCGAACGCTATGATATGAATTATATCTTCTACCAGGATGATAAAAACTGGCACGGCGCCGCCCACTATTATGAATATCCCTGCGTATTTATCTGGAACCTGCTTAGGGGGTATCTGGGGGTGCAGCCCGATTTGGATGTGGATCTGAGGATTGCCCCTATGCTCAATAAACCGGGCCGGGTTCGGCTGGAGGCAAAGCCCTACGCTTTGGAATATGAAATGAAGGAGAACAGTTTTTCTTTAACCAATCTGCTGGACCGGCAGAGGACATTCCTTCTGTGTATGGACGGAAAACAGAAAAAGGTTGCATTGGGCGCGGGCGAGAGCCTTGTTTGGGATATGAGCGAAGGATGATTGCTGTGCCTTTCATTGTCAGGGCTTAAGATATTCTTAATTTGCCAGCCACTGCCCGGAATGATAAAATTTCTGTATATAAACAGAACAGAGGAGGTATCTTATGTACCAGATTTCGAATTTTATGGATAATGATGATGTGAAAACACTTGCGTCTGCCGGCCCGTTTTCAGTGATTGAATATGTCCGGGATCTGAGCGTTATGCCATCATCGGCAACGGTTGCTTACTTCAGCAGCCAGATGAATGTGAGAAAACGTCAGGTGGTATGCGACCTGAGCAAAGCCAGTGTTACGATTCAGGCAGGGGCCATGCAGTGGATGCTTGGCAATGTAAATGCGACAACCGGCATCAAAGGCGTGGGAGATCTGTTCGGGAAAGCGGTGCGCGGCAAGGTTACCGGAGAATCAGCAATTAAGCCGGAATATACGGGGGACGGGCTTCTGGTGCTGGAGCCAACCTATAAACATTTGATTTTAATGGACGCGGCGGACTGGGGAGGCTCTGTTGTACTGGATGATGGACTTTTCCTGGCCTGTGATTCCAGACTGAAGCACAAGGCGGTTATGCGTTCCAATCTTTCTTCCGCAGTGGCCGGCGGCGAGGGCCTGTTTAATTTAAGCCTGAACGGAAGCGGCGTGTTCTGTATTGAAGCGGACTGCCCGCGCGAGGAGCTGGTGGAAATCACCCTGCAGAATGATGTGCTGAAGGTCGATGGGAATATGGCGGTTGCCTGGAGCGGAAGCCTGGAATTTACGGTGGAACGTTCCGGCAAATCCCTCATCGGTTCGGCGGCTTCCGGCGAAGG
>NZ_KE992717.1:34425-107182 GCF_000466465.2 Clostridium sp. KLE 1755 | reverse complement strand
CTTGTCAATGTGTACCGCGGGACCGGCAAGGTGATGATGGCCCCCATTTCCAAGATGCCGAACGTTTAAATTATCCTGTAGGAGCTGCTTTGCTATCTGGCGGGAGGCGTCTGCTTTTCCCTGGCTGAGTTTGCCGGGAAAAAGTCTGCCGCTATAGGAAAACCCAAAACGGATATAATATGGAATAGCAGAAAACCACTGGCTCATAAACCGGTGGTTTTCTATTCTTTATCCCCCGAAATTGCGATAAAAGGAGGAAAATATGAAACTGCTGATTGCCGAAGACGATCCGGATATGCAGAAAATCCTGAAGCTTTATCTCCAGCGGGAGGGCTGCCAGGTGAATATTGTTGACAACGGCCGCGCCGCCATTGATTTTTTGTCAGAGAATCAGGTGGATCTTGTGATTCTGGACTGGATGATACCGGTTCAGGATGGTATCCAGACCCTTAAGGAAATCCGGCTTTTGAATTTTCCGGTTAAGGTTCTGATGCTGACAGCCAAAGGCGAAATCGAAAATGAAATTACCGGGCTTACCTGCGGGGCGGAGGCTGCTCAGCCTGTTCGTAAAGCATATTACCAATCCGCTTCGGCAGATGGAGCACTTTTCCCGGCAGCTTTCCCGTCAGGAATATGCCGTTTTGGATATCCGTACAGGAGATGAACTGGAAACCGTTGCAGAGAACATGAACCAGATGAGCCGTTCCCTTCGTGAATATGAAAAGCAGCTGCTTAATAAAAACAGGCAGATGAAACAGCTTCTGGATGATGTGGCCCATGACATCAAAACGCCGGTTTCCCTCATCGGCATGTACGCCTCCGGCATAAAGGACGGCCTGGATGACGGCACCTTCCTGGATACAATTGAAGAACAGAATGCCAGGATTTCCCGTCTGGTGGAACGGCTGCTCAGCCTGTCCCGGATCGAAAGCAGGGAATACCCGCTTTCACCCATCGCCCTTGATACAATACTGCATAAATGCATGGAGGAACAAAGAATGGCCCTGCATGCCCGGGGACTGTCTTTTCAGGAGGAGCTTGCCTGCGATGTGGAAATCATGGGAAACAGTGAGCTTGTTGCCCTGCTGTTTTCCAACCTGCTGTCAAACGCGGTAAAATATGCCTCTTCCGGCGCCGTGGAGGTGACGCTTTGCAGGATGGGAGAATGGTGCCGGTTCCGGATATCCAACGGGTTTTATAATGACGCGCTGGATCCGGAACGGATTTGGGATCCATTTTATGTAGGGGAGCCTTCCCGCAGCAGGGCACTGACCGGAACCGGCCTTGGACTTGCTATTGTAAAAAGAATTGCAGAGCAGTATGGCTATTCTGTCCGATGTGAAATCGGGGAGGGAAGGATATTGTTTGAAGTATTGTTTCCGGCTGCATTGAAAAATGAAAATTAAAAGCAAAACAAAAAGAAGAGAATCAAAAGAAGAGATTCGAAAGGCATAAACGGATATAAAAAAGTATCCGCTTATGCCTTTTTTGTCACATGGCTGTAACAGCCCTCTGTTAAACTTCCTGATATCGGGCAGGATAAATCTATAGGATCGGCTTACAGAAGGAGGAATATAAAAAACGATCGCAGACTGCCGGATTATTTATTAAAAAAGAAAAATTGCAGCTGCTTAATGAGCAGGCGCATTTACTGTGCCTGCCGCAAAAACAGCTATGAAAACTGATAGGAGAGAAAGAGATGAAAACAGTAAAGCTTTTAAAAAAATCCGTCTGCCTTATACTGCCGATTGCGTTGATTTTGGGCGGATGTGCCGGAAAAGCTCCGTCTGTGGATCAGTCAGCGCAGGACGGGAAGGAATCTCCGGTAAGCATTGCCGATGGGACAACGACAGACTCATCGTTAGAAACACAAACAGATGCTTCAGGCGGCCGGGTTTCCGGACTCCCTTTTGATTTCCAGGTAAATCCGGAAAACTTTGAACTGACTATGGAAACCGGGGGAACGCTGCTGACCGTTTCACAGGGAGGTAAAGAGCGGGAGTATTCAGATTATCAGGAAAAAGACGGTACTGTCAGCTGGCGGTATCCCGGGGAAAGGACATCTGTCGCCATAACGCCGGCGGAGGACTATTTAAGCGTAACAATCACTTCGGAAACAGAGGAAGACAATACCTTTGTATGGCCGGAAATTTCAGGGGAAACCTATTATTTTCCCTTTGGAGAAGGAAAACGGGTGCCGGCAGGGGACGCGGTCTTTAGAGAATATCTGAACGGACAGGAATTTCCCGTGCTGGAACAGCTTTCCATGCCTTTCTGGATTACCTCGTCCGGAGAGTTTTCCATTCTGTATATTGTGGAGGATCCCTTTCGGACGAACCTGCAGTTTTCTGCAGATCCAGCTATCACCTTCTCTGTTTCCCATGACTATCCGGCAATTGATAGGAGCAGATCCAGCAGTTACCGGATTTATCTGACCGGCCCGGATCCGGTAAGCGCAGCCAGGCTTTACAGGAATTACCGCATGGAACAGGGTGATTTTATGACACTGGAGCAGAAGGCGCAGAGCAATTCGGATATCCGTAAGCTTTATGGCGCTCCGTTCATTTATCTGTGGGGAGAATTCCTTATTTCCCCTGATGATATTGACTGGAAGGCTTTCCGGCAGGCGGCGGATTCTCCGCTGACAGAGTATCTGTCATCCTTTGCCGGCAGCCAGGAAAACGGTTCGGAATTTACAGCAGCGCTGGAAGAAATAAAAAAGCAGGATTATGTAGCTGAATATCAGAAAAATACAGTATGCAGTTATCTCAGCCAGCTGCTGAAAAGGGAAGATTTCTGGGATCCATCTGTTTTTACACAGCATTCCCCGGCGATGACGCAGCTTTTGGCAAAAGGGCATGAAAATCTGACCGAAATAGAAAAAATTCAGGTGAAAAAAGAGGCATTGGCAGTTAACTGGCCGGAGATTTTTACCGACGCAAAGCAATGGACGGATTCTGGGACGACGGAGTTGCTTCAGGGACTGAAGGAGAGCGGCATTGACCGGGCCTGGATAGGCCTCAACAGCTGGGAGCAGGCGTACGCAAAACCGGAGCTTGTGGAGAAAGCCGCCGCGCAGGGGTATCTGATCGGAAGCTATGATTCCTATCACTCCATTCACGAACCGGGCAAAGAGCAGTGGATAACGGCGCAGTTTGAGGATACAGCTTTATATGAGGAAGCCACGGTTACGGACAAAAATGGAGAAAAAGTGGGCGGCTTTCAGAATGTGGGGCGCAAACTGAATCCTGTTCTGGCTTTTCCTGCGGTGGAAGCGCGCATGGAGGACATTATGTCGAATTCGCTTCCGTTTAATTCCTGGTTTATTGACTGTGATGCAACCGGGGAAATTTATGACGATTATTCACCATCCCACCCTGCAACCCAGGAAGAGGATCTGGCGGCCAGGCTGGAAAGGATGGCCTATATCCGGGATCAGTATCGTTTTGTAGTGGGATCTGAGGGCGGCAATGATTTTGCGGCTTCCACGATTGCCTTTGCCCATGGAATCGAACTGAAGACCTTTTCCTGGATGGACGATGACATGAAAAAGAACCGGGACAGTGAGTACTATATCGGAAAGTATTACAATCCCGCCGGCGGAGTGGCCGAACATTTTTCAAAAAGGATTCCGGTGAAAGATAAGTACTATACACTGTTCGTGGACCCCAGGTATGATATTCCGCTGTACAAGCTGGTATACAACGATTCCGTTATCACAGGCTATCACTGGGACTGGTCCACCTTCAAAATCCAGGGGGCGACGGCGGACCGCATGGTAAGAGAGGTTCTGTACAATGTTCCGCCCCTGTACCACCTGGATGCGGCGGAGTGGAAGCGGTATCATAAGGATATCGCCGCACATCACGCCGTGTGGTCAGAATTCAGCAGGAAGGCAGTGCTGCAGGAGATGACGGACTTCAAATATCTCACGCAGGACGGGGCGGTGCAGAAAACTGTTTACGGAGAAAACATTGCCGCGGTGGCCAACTTTGCAGAGGAAGCATATGAATATGAAGGAAATAGTATCCCGGGACATTCCGTATGGATACAGATGGACGGGAAAAGCATGATTTACACCCCTTCCCTCCAGCCAGGGAATGCATAAACGCTTATGATAACAGGAGAAGCAGAGCTTTTGATTTGGAGAATACATTGCGGTTAAACTTCAAACAGGGTATAATCAGAGAAAAGATGCATCTGGGAAATGCAACTGTAAAAGCATAGGATAGTTATGTAAAGGGAGTCAGTGAAAAACAGTCAGTGAAAGGCAGAAAGCGGGGATAAAATGGACAGACCATTGCCAATCGGAATCGAAGATTTTAAAAAACTGAGAGAAAACAACTTTTACTATGTGGATAAATCATTGCTGATAAAGGAACTGCTGGATAACAGAAGTGAAGTAAGCCTGTTTATGAGGCCGAGACGTTTTGGCAAGACATTAAGTTTAAGTATGCTCAGATATTATTTTGAGCAGGTGCCCGTGAGCGATACGAATACAGATAATAATAACTTGTTCAAAGGGCTTAAGATTATGGAAGCCGGTGAAAAATATACGAAACATAAAGGTCGGTATCCGGTAGTTAACCTTTCCTTAAAGTCTGCAAAGCAGCCGGACTGGAATATGGCTTATGATGCAATGGTGAATGAAATTGCAAAGGAATTCGAACGTCATGACGATGTGCTTGAAAGTTCAAGGCTGCTGCCGGACGAAAAAGAACTTTTTTGCCGGATCAGAGGAAAAAAAGCAGCCAGAATTGATTATGCGATGGCAATGGAATTCCTTACCCGTTGTTTGAAAAAGGTTTATAGAAGAAATGTAATTATCCTTCTGGACGAGTACGATGTTCCACTGGAAAATGCATATTTTAACGGATTTTATAAACAGATGACAGATTTCATCCGTTCCTTTTTTGAATCGGCGCTAAAAACCAATTCCAGCCTGGAATTTGCCGTAATCACTGGCTGTCTTCGTATAACAAAGGAGAGTATATTTACCGGACTGAATAATCCGGAAATGATTTCAATCCTTAATGTAAATTATGCGGAGCATTTTGGTTTTACCCAGCCGGAAGTGGAACAGCTTTTGGAAGCCTATGGAATCAGTAACAAGAAAGGTGAAGTCAGGCGCTGGTATGATGGCTATGTATTTGGAAAGACAGAAGTATATAATCCGTGGAGCGTACTGAACTATACGAAAACGGCGGCTGTTGATAAGAATGCTTTTCCGAAGCCATACTGGGCGAATACTTCCTCCAACAGTATTGTCAGGGAACTGGTGGAACGTGCGGATGGCAGCGTAAGGCAGGAAATGGAAGCATTGATTGAGGGAGAAGTGATAGAAAAGCCGGTTCACGAAGAGATTACCTATGATGAAGTATATAAATCAGAAGAAAATCTGTGGAATTTTCTGTTTTTTACAGGATACCTGAAAAAAAAGGGTGAACGGTTTGACGGTGAAACTGTTTACCTGGAATTGGCGATTCCAAATACAGAAGTAAAGCTGATTTACAGAAATACGATAATGGACTGGTTTCAGGAAAGAATTAAAAAGACGGATTTCTCGGCTTTGTATCAGGCCGTCCTTGGGAAAAATGCGACGGTTATGGAAAAAGAACTGTCCGGGAATCTGATGGAGACCATTAGTTTTTATGACTATAAGGAAGATTACTATCATGGTTTTCTTGGCGGGCTGTTGAAAATGATGGACGGATATATAATAAAGTCCAATCGGGAAAGCGGCCTGGGGAGAAGTGACCTGCTGCTGCTTTCCGCGCCCTATGAGGGGAAGGCGATTATAATTGAAATAAAAATCGCAGATACCTATGCAGAGCTGGGAGCTAAAGCAAAAGAAGCATTGACTCAGATCGAAGACAGGCAATATGATGCTGAACTGAAACTGGAAGGCTATCATACCTTTATTCTGTATGGAATTGCTTTCTATAAAAAGCTTTGCAGAGTAGCCGTAAAAGAGTGATATGTCAGTCAAAATTCAGGGCATCCCCCATGCGTCTGCTTATGCATGGAGGATACCTGTTCATTACTTCACAGTTATTGCCAAAATCCATCCTAAATCGCCTGCGGCGATGGATTTTGGCACTCCTGAATCACTTCCTTACGGTCAGCGCGAAGCGCTGTCCTGCCGATTAGTGCCCCTGGAGGATACCTTCCTTATATTTGCCGGGAGTCGTCCCCTTGAGCTTCTTAAATATGCGGATAAATGCGTTGCTGTCCACAAAGCCGGTCATCTGCGCGATGTCCGCAATTTTTAAATCCGTTTCATTCAACAGGGAAACGGCGTTTGAGATCCGCACTTCATAAAGGTAGTCGATAACGCTTTTCTGATACTGCTCCCTGAATTTCCGTGACAGGTAGGACGGGGTAATCTGAAAATGTTCGGCTATTGTATTCAGATTGATGTTAACATCAAAATAGTTATTGTCTATAAAGCGGCAGATATCCTTTCCCCATTGTCCATAGGAGGGATTTTTGCAGTTTTCCGCAATCTCCCGGCAGGCAGCCAGATAAGCGCGGCAGGTCTGGGAGAGCGCTTTGGGCAGAGACTGGGAAAAGAAGGACTCATCCAGGAAGCTTAAGGACTCCGGTTGCAGGCCGTAATGCGTCTGGCAGTATAGCCGGAGCTTGACAGTGGCCTGATAAAAGAAATAATAGCAGCTTTTGGCGTCGGCCCAGGAGAGTTCACATTTTTCAAGATTTTTTTCTATATCATTAAAATATTCGGTTATCTGCGCCTGATTACACGTGGTGACAAGATTTACAATATACTCGCTGGTGTTCAGCGGGATGGAGCCTATGATCTGTTTCTGGGGAATCGTCTCATAGAGACAGATCCGGCCCGTTTCAAACAGTCTCTGGTATTCCAGCGCGGTATCCGCCTGCAGGCAGGCTTCCGGTATCTTTTCCTGGGACTGCAGGCTGCTGATTCCGGCTTTCAGGGAAAGCTGGAAGGTATCCGACAAAAATCCTATCAGCCTTTCCGTGAGCTGTTCGATCTGTACAAGCGGACGGTCAAGCTGGCCGGAAACCGGAATCAGGACCGAAATCTTTCCTTTGCGGATACCGAAATGGCTGTCAGGGAACTGCGAGGAAAGAAGCTCCTGGAATACATTTTCGATCGTAAAGGCGGTCAGTCCCGCCAGCCCCTCCGGTTCATTCAGGCTGCCTGTCCCTTCCACGGAAAGCAGCACGACGCAGACCGTGGGGAAGGAAAGGTTAAAGGAAAACTGTTCGGCAACCTGCTCCGGTATCTGGCTGAATTCTATTTCTCCGGAAAAGATTTTCTGGAGATAATTATTTTTCAGCATCATTTTTTGTCTGGCTATTTCATTCCGGTTCTCGGTAAGTATTTTCATGATCAGATGATATTCGTTTTGGGCCGGCCCCACAGATTCGTCCGTATCCCCTATAAATTGCAGGATCTGGGACACCGGCTCATAATTTTTACGGGAATAATACATGATTACCACAAGGCCTGTAAAAATGCAGATCAAAATCGTAAGCAGCATGATTTCCAGCAGCCGGGTCATCTGGGCCTGGTAGTCCTTCTTTTCCGTAATGGATATGAGCGCCGTACCGGAAATCTGTAACGGATAATAATCTATAATGACCTTTCCCTGGTTTTTTGTCTCATAAAAGGACGCATCTGGCCGGTCTGTGAAGTAAGAGGCGATTTCCGCTATGGGCAGGGCGGAAAGGCTGTCGTCTTTGCTGCCGGCGGCCAGCAGAAGCTGTTCCTGATCCACCAAAGCAAAGGCGCAGGAATATTCCAGAAGAAGCCGGCTTTGCAGCCGGGTCAGCAGGCTTTTGTTGTCGATCTGGATGCACAGCACAGCCAGCGGCTTTCCTGTGATATCCGTCAGAAGGTTCTGGGCTATAACGATGAAGTTTTTCTCCCTGTTTGCATAGCATATGATACGGTTTTCCTGCAATGCGCTGCCGATCGCATTCCAGTCGCCGTCCGTCATGGTATTGCTTTTTGCTTCCATGGCAGGCAGCAGGGACTTTTCAAAAGTGGAAACAGGGTTTACGATATAACCGGAATCAGGAAAATACAGGTTGATTCGCTGGATGAGCGCATTGGATATCTGCATGGCCGCCAGATCCTTTTTCAGATAATAGCGGTCCATGACAGGCGTGGATCCAGGCGTGCTTTTGCTGTTGGCAAGAGCGACTACATATTTATTCAGCTGAATATGGGAGCCAAGCGTAATCGCATCACGGAATACGGAGTTGATCTGCTCACCGGAATTTTCCAGCATCAGATGCTGGCTGGCAATGGTGCGTTCCTTTAAAGCATTATAGCTGTGAAAATAATAGAAGGAACAGATAATGATGGGAAGCAGCAGAACACTTGCATAGGAAATAAGTGTTCTCCAGAATAAGCCTGTTTTTTTCTTTTTATTATCCGTTTGCCGCCTCATAAATCAATCACCCTTTTTATTATTATTACTGTAAAATAAGTATACCATAGGCTGTAAAAAAGCCAGTATGATTTTTCTAAACAAATATTATATTTCTGAAATATTGCGGCAGATACATATGAATTTCCTTTTTCCAAGATTTACGCAGCCGGTTTTCCGGGCTATGCTGTAACTGACATTAACCGAAGCGAGGCGCGCCGGTTCGGAGTGATTTTCAAAAAAATATCATTTCATAAAAAGGAAGGACAGTAATTATGAAGAAGAATTTTCCAAACAAATTAGGAACTGCCGCGCTGGCAGCCCTGCTGACTTTTTCGTCCCTGTTCACAGGCTGCGGCAGCAGCGGACAGACTCAGGCGGATGTATCCGTTTCCAATAAAGAAGAAACCGGAAGCGAAGCGACATCGGGAGAAGAGACGCCTGTGCTCACAGTCTGGTCTTATTGGACAAATGGAGATCTGTATAATGACCAGGGAGACTGGGAGTACTGGCAGGCTATTGAGGAAGCCTGCAATGTAGATCTTCAGTTTGTTGACAGTTCAGGCGGCAAAGATGCTCTGTCGCTGCTGGCAGGTACAGATGATCTTCCGGATATTATTATTGAACTTGAACCGACGATTCCGGGCGGTGTGCAAAAGCTGCTGTTGGACGGCTCTATTATCCCTCTTAACGATCTTATGGATAATGGATACATGCCTAATTTTAAAGCATATTTGGAATCCGATCCGGAGGTTGACAAGCTATGCAGAAATAATGAGGGACTGTACGCATGGGCACCTATGATCAGAAAGCCGGATTCCCCGCTTGTTTTCAATGGAAATATGATTAGGCAGGACTGGCTGGATGAACTGGGGCTGCAGATGCCGGAAACTGTTCAGGAAATGGAAGATGTTCTGGTTGCCTTCAAGGATCAGAAGGGCTGCGATTCCGCATTTTCCTTTATTTATGGAAACTATAACATTATGGTCAACAGCTTCGGAATCAGAGAAGGGATGTATGTAGACGGTGATAATAAAGTGCATTTCGGGGCAATTGAGGATGAGTATCTGGATTTCCTGACTCTGTTTAACCGCTGGATGAACATGGGAATCCTGGATCCTGATGCCTTTACCCAGGATACGGACGCTTTTTTTGCCAAAATTTCCAGCGGAAGAACAGGGCTTGTATGGGGCTATACCGGCGGAACTCTTGGAAAGATACAGACCATACAGGAAGAAAACAAGGAAATGAATTATCAGCCCGCCCCCAACCCTGTTTTAAATAAGGGAGATAAATTCATTGTTGACCAGAGCAGCTACCGGATCAATAATATCGGCGGTGCGATTTCCGCAACCTGTTCCAACCCGGAGGCTGCGGCCCGCGTGCTTGACTATACCTATGGCGAAGAGGGAAATATGCTGGCCAATTACGGCAAGGAAGGCGTGACCTATGAAATGGTTGACGGCAAACCGGTATTTACGGACTTTGTCCTTCATAATCCGGACGGACTGTCCATTGAAAAAGCGCTCTCCATTTATGCCGGCTGCAATAATAAGCCCTTCCTGGTGGAAAAGGATTATATGCTGGGCGGATATGCTTATGACGTGCAGAAAAAATCCCTGGAAGTCTGGGCAACTCCCGATGCCACAGTGAAGGATATGCCCCCTGCAACCATGACGGATGCGGAGCTGCAGGAATATAACTCCATCATGACTGATATTCAGACCTATCTGGATGAATTCAAGCTGAAATTCATCCTGGGCACGGAGCCTCTGGAGAATTTCCCTGAATTTGTGGAAAATATCAGGAACATGAATATTGAAAGGGCGATAGAAATCAGACAGGCGGAATATGACAGATACCTGGCAAGATAATTGATACCGGCAGGCCCGGGCTTTGGGAAAAGCTGCGGGCCTGTTTGAAAGAAGGAGTCTTTATGAAAAAGGACAGTTATGCTGCCAGGCTCTGGCAGAATGTAAAAAGACATAAGGGACTGTATCTTATGATATTGCCGATTGTGGCCTATTACCTTGTGTTCTGCTATTACCCCATGTACGGAGCGCAGATCGCTTTCCGTGACTATACCCCCAAGCTGGGAGTGCTTCACAGCCCGTGGGCCGGCCTGAAGCATTTTGCGGAATTTTTCAAAAGCGTGTATTTTGAACGTCTGATCCGCAATACCCTGAGCATTAATCTGAAAAATCTTCTTTTCGGCTTCCCTGCGCCGATTCTGCTGGCGCTGCTTTTAAATGAAGTGCGCAGCCAGGGATATAAAAAATTTGTGCAGACGGTGAGCTATATGCCGCATTTTATTTCCACGGTGGTAATTGCCGGAATGGTTCTTCAGTTTACGGCTACGGACGGCTTCCTGACACAGCTGATGACGTTATTTGGCTATCCCAAACAAAATCTGATGATGAACCCTTCCTTTTTCCAGCCCATTTATGTAATTTCCGATATATGGCAGGGGATCGGCTGGGGCTCCATCATATATATTGCAGCGATAGCGGGGATTAATTCGGAATTGTATGAAGCGGCGAGAATGGATGGAGCGGGACGGTGGAAACAGATGATACATGTGACGCTGCCGGGCATCCTTCCCACGATCATCACCATGTTTATCCTGAGAGTGGGGAATATGATGAATCTTGGCTTTGAAAAGATCATTTTGCTTTATAATTCCTCAATTTATGAGACTGCGGATGTAATTTCCACGTATGTTTACCGGAAGGGGCTTGTGGATCAAAGCTACAGCTTTTCCACAGCAGTGGGACTGTTTAATTCTGTCATCAACCTTACATTGCTTTTTATTGCAAATAAACTCTGTAAAAGGTTGACAGAACATAGCTTATGGTAGGAGTATATATATGAAAAAAAGAAATCTGGGTGAAGGGGTATTCCAGATATGCAACGGCCTTGTGCTGCTGCTTGTCTCGCTTGTGACGCTGTATCCCTTTTTATATGTCATTTTTGCTTCCTTCAGCGATCCTCTGAAGCTGATGGGCAATTCAAGCCTGCTGCTTAAGCCGCTGGGATTTTCGCTTGGCGCTTATAAGAAGGTATTTTTAAATCCTTCCATTTACAGCGGCTACATGAATACGGTTTTTTATGTGACCGTGGGAACGCTGGTTAATATCCTGGCGACCTGCATGGCGGCCTATGTGCTGTCAAGAAAGCAGTTTATGCTGCGCCGCGTGCTTACTATCATGTTTATTTTTACCATGTATTTCAGCGGCGGGCTGATTCCCGGCTATCTGCTGATTAAGGATCTGGGAATGATAAACAGCAGGCTTTCCCTGATTCTGCCCGGCGCTGTCAGCACCTTTAACCTAATGATTATGATAACGGGGTTTGAGGGGATTCCGGAATCGCTGGAGGAATCGGCGCGCATTGACGGAGCCGGGGACTGGACTATTCTGTTTCGGATCATCATGCCGCTGGCCAAGCCCACAATTATGGTAATCCTGCTGTATTATGCGGTAGGACACTGGAATGCCTGGTTCCACGCCATGATATATCTGCGGGATGCGGACAAAATGCCGCTGCAGATTTTCCTCAGGGATATTCTCACCAGAAGCCAGCTGGGAGCCATGACCGGGCAGACAGATGTGGAGGATGTGGGGCAGACGATAAAATATGCGACGATTATTGTTTCCACGGTGCCCATACTCTGCGTGTATCCGTTCATCCAGAAGCATTTTGTAAAGGGCGTCATGATCGGGGCTGTCAAAGAATAGCGGTTCTGCAGTTACTTTAAAAATAACAGTTCTGCAGTTACGTTAAAGAGTAAGAAAAGGAGGCTGTACGGATGGTACGGACATTTGCAACACACAGAATCAGGAAAACACAGGAGCTGTCCTCCTGTCTGTGGGATTTTGAAACGCTGCCTGAAGAGGGAGGAACGGTTGGAGAGACAGCCGGGGGGAAAGAGACTGCCCCGGTTAAGGAGGCTGCCCCGGGTAAGGGGACGGCTCCGGTTAAAATGAAAACCGCAGTTCCGGGCTGCTGGGAGAACTGCCCGGATACGTTAACCTACCGGGGAAAGGCTGTTTATGAAAGAAGATTTGCCTGCGAAGGCAACATACGCCTGGAATTTAAGGGGGTCAGCCATACGGCACAGGTATATCTTGATGATATGCGGATAGCGGAGCATTACAATGCCTATACCCCGTTTTCGGCAGTGGTAAAGGAGCTTCCGGCGGGGGAACATACGCTGAGAGTCTATGTTGACAATTCCTTCGGCCCGGATTCGGCGCTGCATGTGCCCAATGATTACCAGACCTACGGAGGAATTACCCGTCCGGTGGTTCTGGAGGAGCTGAAGGATGCATACCTTACGAAGCTGCATTTTACTCCCCTGCGCAGGGACGGGCAGTGGTATTTCGTGATAAAAGGAGAAGTGAAAAATTTATCCGCGGCGCCTTTTGAGGGCAGGATCCTGCTTTCCCTTGGGGAAGAGACGGTGGCGGAGGCTGCTGTGTGGGCAGAAGGAAACGGCGTATGCGGATTTGAGACGGAGGAAACACTTTTTCCGCAGGCGCAGGAGTGGTGTCCGGAAAATCCCGTATTATATCTGCTGAATGCGGTTCTGCTGGATGCGCAGGGCCGGGAAACGGACGATCTCATTGATCGGGCAGGCTTCCGTGAGGTCCGTATTGAGGGGAAGGATATCCTGCTGAACGGACGGAAGCTCAGGATTAAGGGCTTCTGCCGCCATGAGGATCATCCCCAGTTTGGCTGCGCCCTCCCTTTTGCGGCCATGCAGCAGGATTTGCTACTCATGAAGGATATGGGAGCCAATTCCGTGCGTACCTCTCATTATCCCAATGATGAAATTTTCCTGGATCTGTGCGATGAAACAGGCATGCTTGTATGGGAAGAGAACCATGCGAGAGGGCTTTCAGAGGAAAACATGAGAAATCCCAACTTCGAACGGCAATGCGAGGACTGTATCCGGGAAATGATTGAGGCGCATTACAACCATCCTTCCATTTATATCTGGGGGATTCTGAATGAATGCGCAAGCCATACGGAGTATGGAAAGGAATGCTATCGTAAGCAGTATGAGCTGATCCTCCAGCTGGATCAGAGCCGGCCGCGCTCCTCTGCAAGCTGTCAGTTTAAAACGGATATCTGTTTCGGACTGCCTGAGGTGGTATCCTATAACATTTATCCCTTATGGTATCATGACACGCCTGTACAGGACTACCTGAAAGGCCTTTATGACTGGGTCCAGGAGGAGTCGGAAGGCGCAGGAAAGCCGTTTTTGATAACGGAGACGGGCGCGGGCGCCATCTATGGCTGCCGCACACCTTCCCGGGTAAAATGGTCTGAGGAATACCAGGCTTATGCCATTGAAAAACAGCTGGAGGCGGTTTTCGGGCAGGAGGGCTGCAGCGGCGTTTATCTCTGGCAGTTCTGTGACTGCAACGTGTGTGACAGCTGGTTCGGCGGCCGGCCGAGAACCATGAATAATAAGGGAATCGTGGATGAATACAGACGGCCGAAGCTGGCTTATGAGACGGTTAAGAGAATGTTTGGCAGTGTGGATACGTATTTCTGACAATAGAGAAAAAAGATAAGGTTCTGTTGCAGATATTTTCGGGAGGAACAGATGGATATTCTCCCGGAAGAAGCAGGGCAAAAAAGCAGGATGAAAGCAGCAGGGCGGACACAAAAAGAAACGGCGTGAAATATGCCGTTTCTTTTTGCAGTATGGGCAATATGGAGCATGCCGCCGCAGCTTTTTTATACGGCGTCCGAAGCATTGGTGTGTTTGAAAATTGCTTTCAGGCACCGCAATATCAGTATTCCTCCACAAATTTTTGTAGGGCGTCTGCCAGCTTTCCTACATGAATCCCATCCACAAACGAATGGTGTGCCTGGACAGAGAAGGGCAGCAGGATTCTGCTGTCTCTTTCAAAATATTTTCCCCAGTCAAACAAAGGCGTGGCGTTTTCCTTTTTCCCGGAATTGGTGTGGGAAATATGGGTATAAGATATCCAGGGCATGGGGGAGCACTGAAACACATCATTTCCCAACGGCCCGGTGAAATATTCCTTTTGATCGGCGGCGGTCCCGGCGGCCAGCGCCACATATTCCTCCAGGCTGTCTGTGAGAGGTACATTTACCACCTTAAAAAGCTCCGTTTCCCGGTTAAGATAGGTGAAAGCGGTGTCGATTTTGTCGAATAAAACCACCTTGCCATCCAGGAAGCGGTAGCGGAATTCTTCAATTGTATTTGCACAGCTGCAAGCCGCATAAACCATAGCCAGGGTAAAGGATAATTTCCGATCTTTGATTTTTTTGAGAAAACCGGTAATATCCAGCTCAAAGGTTACGCAGAATGCGGGTTCTGTGCTGTTTCTGAAAACCATGCAGTGAACGGCCCGTTTCCAGTTTGTTTCATCGATTACCTGATACTGATTTGCCATGGGATACCTCCGGTTGGATTTTGTTTTTTTGTGATGTTTTGCCTGTCGGGACGGCTTGTTATTCGTTATCCCTGATTACTTGGCAAGGAGAGCCGTAGGCTATCGTATTTGACGGGATGTCTTTGGTAACCACGCTTCCCGCACCGATGACAACATTGTGGCCGATGGTAACGCCCGGAAGGATAATGGCCCCGCCGCCGATCCATACGTTATTTCCAATGATAACCGGCGCTGTCCGGGTCTTGCAGAATTCAAAGGAGCCGTCAGCCTTTGGCTCGCCGAATCTTTCCCTGGCGCTGGTTGGATGGAAGGCTGTGTAAATCTGGACGTTCGGCGCGATGAGGGCGTTGTCACCGACGATAATTTTATTGGAGTCCAGGAAGGTGCAGTTTAAATTCACCTCGCAGTTGTTTCCAAAATAAATGTTGTTTCCGTAATCCACATAAAAAGGAGCGGTAATCCACAGGTTTTTTCCGCGGCCGCCAAGCAGTTCCGATAAAATCCTATCCTTTTCTTCCGCATTCCGGGTATCAGTGAGATTGTAATCACGCATGAGATTTTTGGCCTTGTGCCATTGGTTTAACAATTCGCTGTCCCCGCAGTCATACAGCTCTCCGGCCAGCATTTTTTCTCGTTCTGTCATAGAAATTCTCCTTATCCTTCACTGAAATGAAACAGCTGCCGGCGCATTCCGGGCGGCAGTATGTCTGTGTTAGGCTTATGTTACCTCCCAAAGCTGCTTTTGTAAAGATATTTTATGAATTAGAAAGATGCTTTTCATAGCGCTCACAGTGTTTCCCGCAGGACAATTTCAATGTATTCCTCCAGTTTCTGCCTTATGGAATCCCAGTCGTATCTCTGAACCGGGAAGATGCTGTCTGTTTCCTCGATTTTGGAGATAGGAAGAGAAATGCCGGTATTCCATTCGGAATCAAAGGGGATTACCCTGCATTGAATTGTTTCCAGTGCATTTGCTATCGTGTCGTTTACCATTGCTTTATAGCTTTTCAGCGCCCATTGCGCACCGCCGCCATGTGAGATAATCCCTGCGGGAAGATGATACAGTTCCGAACGGTAGGAATTATCCTTCCACCAGTGAAGAAAGGTGATCTGTTCCATTTTTTCCAGAAGCATGCTTACCTTGGCGGGGATGGGGGCGTAGTGGGGGGAAATGAAGAAAATACAGTCCGACAGTGTCAGTTTTTCGTAGATTTCATTAAAACCGGCATCCATATGGCAGCGTCGGGTGTTGTAGCAGCAGCCGCAGCCGGTACAAGGGGAAAGCACATAGTTACGCAGGTCGATAATTTCGCAGGAGATGTGTTTCCTGGCGGCGGTTTGGGCAATGACTGCGCAAAGCTGCAGGGAGGTGCTTTCAGCTTTGCTGTTTAATATGTTGGAGCCTGAAATGCATGTTATTTTCATGAAGAACCTCCTTATAATAAGTTTTTTCAAGGGTTATTTTTCTTGATTGAAAACTTTGAATCCATTTTATAAACTCTTATAAGTATCGCAGTAAAATGGCTTGAAATCAAGGCTTTCCGCGAACTTCTTATATTTCATTATGATTCCTTATTGCGTGATTTTAGAAAGTCGGATACCATGTGACTATTTACAGGCGCACTTCAATTAAAGTGGAAAATGTAGTTAATTTTTTTATGAAGAATCAAATAGAGAGTGAAGAAAATTGATGTTTTTAGGAGGTAAGCAATATGCTTTGGCCTATGATGCAAATGTTTGACTTATATGGTGACGACCTATTTCGACAATATTTTATGCGAACTGCTATAATTTATAAATCTTTCAATTTATAAATATCATGTCGTATTATATAGCACTTTAAAATTTAAAATGCTATAATAAAATTAAAAATAGCTATAATTTCATATTTATAGATGAGATTAAAATTCATGTATTAATATTTAGCCCTCACGAGAATAAAGAGGTGAATAAGTGGATCTTATAAAAGGGGAATATATTGCCCATATCAGACGTTCAGATAAATGCAGACAGACAGTGACAGAGCATAATGATGGAGTGGCCAGGCTGGCGAAGCGTTCCGGAGCGATGTTTGGACTGGAGAATTTAGCTTCTTTTAGCGGACGGTATCATGACATCGGGAAAAATACCATGAGTTACTACAACTATATAAATGATGCGGCAGACGGAAAACCTGTTGTTCGCGGCTCTGTACTCCACTCAATTTATGGCGCCTGTTTTGCAGATCATTTGGCGAAAGATACAGACCTTTTTTCAAAATTGGCGGCGGAAATGATCCGGGTTTCCATAATGAGCCACCACGGACTGCGGAACTCTCTTACGAAAGACGGAACATCTACATTTTCGCGGGCTGCGGAACGTATCTCTGACTCGTATAAGCAGGTGGAGTACATCGTTTATGAGATTTATGGGGAAAGAGTTATTTTAGAAGAATTTGCGCAAGCTTGTGCGGAGGCAAGAAACATACGAGATGAAATAAATAAATTTCGATCCAAAGGGAACGGATTGGGTTCCGCACATATCTATTTAGCGTTGTATGTCAGACTGCTGACCTCTATCTTAATTGATGCCGATTGCACTGATACAGCCTGTTTTGAAGATAATGTCAAAATACCTGAACAAAAGTCTGCTAAAGAGCTGACTGCGATATGGCGCCGCTATCGTGTCAATTGTGAAAATGAAATTCAAAAAATGCTGCGGGAAAAAGAGTCGTCGCCACTTGATTTCTTTCGAAATGAGATATCTGAAGCGTGTGATAAATTTGAAGGTAAAAGTTGTGGAATATTCCGGCTCGTTGTTCCCTGTGGCGCGGGGAAAACGATATCAGCGTTGCGCTATGCGCTGCAAACGGCAGAGAGATATGAAAAACGTCGTATTTTTTATATCGCCCCATACAATTCAATTCTTGAACAAAACGCGGATGAGATAGCAAGGTACATCGGGGATGATAGTGCTGTATTGCGGCATCACTCTAATATGGTATTTAAGCAAGATGACGGAGAAAAAGAGACGAAGTATAAGCTGCTTACTGAGAATTGGCTGCAGTCCCCTGTTATTGCAACATCTGCAGTGCAATTTCTGGATACGCTATTTGCATCAAAGACTTCTGCCGTGCGGCGAATGCAGGCGCTTGGCAACGCAATTATTATCGTTGATGAAATACAGGCGCTGCCGATAAAAGTATTAAAACTTTTTAACGCGGCAATGAATTTTCTTTCCAGCTTTTGCAATACTTCGATACTTCTATGTTCTGCAACACAACCGCTGTTAGATGAACTGAATGATTACCGAATTTGTCCTCCGCGGGACATCATTCAGGATGTCGACAGATACAACGAAGCTTTCAGACGTGTAGAGATCGTGGATTGCATAAGAGGAAACGGTTTCTCGTCAGACGAGGCGGCCGATTTTATATTTGGGCTGGCGCAGAAAGTGAAATCAATGCTCGCCATTGTTAATACCAAAGCGACCGCGCGGAGAATCGCGGAACGCATTTTAAAATTATCATGTGGCGACAGTGAATATAAAGTGTTTCATTTATCCACTAATATGTGTCCTGCACATCGTAGTACTGTAATCAGGGAAATGCGCAGATATCTGTCTGATGAGAAAAGTTCCAAAAAGATTATCTGTGTCAGCACAACTCTTATAGAGGCAGGCGTCGATCTCTCTTTTGAACATGTTGTCCGTTCACTGACGGGTTTGGACAGCATTGTGCAGTCTGCAGGACGCTGTAATCGAAATCGGGAAACCATATGTGGAACTCTTTCCTTGATTTACATAAATGACGAAAAGATAGGTAAGCTTGATCATATAAAAGAGGCTCAGGAAATAACCCGGGAAATTTTATACCATATTCATATGAATGCGGATCGTTATCCTGGCGGAGCTCTGTCAAAAGCCGCAATGGATGGATTTTACTCAAAATATTACCGTCCACTGAAAAGGGAGATGGCCTTTCCTTTAAAGGATGACCCGGAACATACAATCATTGATCTGCTTACCAATAGTCCTGTCGGAAGCGAACGCAAACAGACAACGGGCGGCATTCTTTTAAAACAGGCATTTAGGGAAGCCGGAGAGGCATTCGAAGTGATTGATAATACAGGTAAACATTCGGTTATTGTAGAGTACAATGATGACGCCCGCAAACATATACATATACTGCTGTCCAGTCACTTTATTTATGAACAGAAAAAACAGCTGCGCTATTTACAACAATATACAGTTCAGCTACCCACATATACGATTGAGAAAATCGGAGCGGGTATAGTTCAAGAAAATGAGATCGGGGTGATGATCTTATCAAATGAGTTTTATGACAAAGTTTATGGTATAGACGATGAGCTCAAGATTTAATTTAACAGGGAGGTGTAAATGTGGAGAGAAAAAGGAATACAGTTGAATTTGAGGTGTGTGGCAACCGTGCGCTGTTTTCTGACCCTATTACCCGTGTCGGCGGTGAAAAGAGCAGTTATTATGTACCGACTTACGAATCACTGAAAGGCATATTGATGTCGGTATATTTCAAACCTACCATCGTTTGGATTATCGATGCTGTGCGCATAATGAACCCCATCCAAACCACTTCGGAAGGCATACGAACAAAAAATTATGACGGCGGTAATGATTTGTCAATTTATACCTACCTCAAAGATGTAAAATATCAAGTGCGCGCTCATTTTGTCTGGAACGAAAACAGACCGGAACTTGTGTGTGACCGTAATGAAAATAAACATCATAATATCGCAAAGCGAATGATTGAACGCGGTGGAAGGCGAGATGTTTTCCTGGGAACGCGCGAATGTCATGGGGATGTTTCACCCTGCGTATTTGGCGAGAGCAAGGGCGCATATGACAGCATAGAGGAGCTTTCATTTGGCTATATGTTCCATGGATTCACCTATGCAGACGAAGCTGTCCGGGAAAATGAAAAGGGGCATATGAGTATACGTTTTAACCATGTTGTGATGAGGAACGGTATCATAGAATTTCCTGCACCAGAGGATATACCGGATAAGGACAGGAGAATATTACATAAAATGCAAGTCAAAAAATTTGGAGAAGCCCAGAAGAACTTCATTGGCTCTAAAGAATTTACCGATGAGGAGGTGGGAGTATGAGTTGGGCCGCCTCCCTGTGTGCTTTGTATGATGCAAATGCGTGGCGCGCAGGAAACGTTGAGAACTGGAATGGGAAGCCGCTGGTACTCATGCCACTAGGCTATGATACAATGAAAGCTCAAATTGAAGTGATAATAGATGGGGACGGGAACTTTATCAGCGCTCGGACACTCGACAAATCCGAGGCTGAAACGATAGTGCCTTATCCTGACAGGAGAACCAGTGGCGTGAAAGCTCTTCCGTTATGTGACAGTCTTTCTTATATTGCCGGGGATTTCTTAGAGCGGATAACAATGTTCCTTGACGGAGAGACAGAAAAGAAAAAGGCCCGCACCATCCATGATATCAAAAATAGCTTTCCATCTTATATCAATGGATTATCGGAGTGGTGTTCATCAGATTTCGTGACAACGAAAGTTATGGCTGTTTATAAATATGTACTTCGAAAATCAGTAATAGCGGATTTGCAAAAAAGCGGCGTCCTTTTACCAGATGATGACGGTTTGCTGTCCGACAGAAAAAAATTCTAGGCGTTCGAATTGAGAAAGCATTTGTTAGATTTCGGGTTTATGAGAAGAATGTCCATCAGGAGGAAACTGCGATTTGGCTTGATAAGGAAACGCAGCAGTGTTTCATCAAATACTATTTGTCAACTGCCAAAAACAAGGATCTTTGTTATTTTACGGGGAATATTGAACTAACAGCGAAAACAAACCCGGTTAAGATTCGCGGAGAATGGGATACAAAGGCAAGCCTGATATCTTCCAACGATGATTCTAACTTTACCTATAGAGGACGTTTTAAGACAAAAGACAAAAACAACGGCTATAATGAGGCTCTCTCTGTCGGATATGAAACATCGCAGAAGATTCATAATGCACTGAAATGGATTATCCGCAGGCAGGGATTTATTCGGGATGGAGTGTGCCTTGTAACATGGGAAAGCGATTTGAAAGAATTGCCACAATTCTATGAAAGTGCTGTGGGATTACTTACTGCTCTGTCGAACAAAGATGAGTCACTTTGGGATTCTGAGGATGTATTATTTGGTGAGAGTGAAGCGGATCATTCCGACACAAATTATGCAACTGCGCGAGACTTAAATTTAGCAATAGACGGATACGCAAAAAATATTGAGGATACCTCACATATGGTGATTCTTGCACTTGACAGCGCATCTCCCGGACGGCTTGCAATAACTTATTACAGAGAATTAGAAACATCCGCCTATCTGAAGAATATCAGGCAATGGCAGGAAAGCTGCTGTTGGCGGCAGGAATACTTTGATAAGGATAAAAAGTATCGGCGTTATGAAGGTATTGATTCAATTAAGGAGATTGCAAAAGCAGTTTATGGTACCGAGAAAGAAAAACTCCTAACTTTACCTTCAAATAGCGATGGCAAATGCCCACTGCTCATATCTGTTTTTGACCGGCTGAGACCATGTATTATAGACGGTGAACCCATTCCGCCGGATATAGTCAGAACCGCAGTGATGAAAGCATCTAACCCGTTAGCCTATGAGAGGGAATTTAATTATTTGAGGGTTTTGCACACAGCATGTTCCTTGATTAAAAAATATTATTTGGAAAAGGGAGTGATATTTAATATGGTACTTGATGAACTTTGCACAGACCGAAGCTACCTTTTTGGACGGCTTTTAGCAGTTGCGGAAAAAATAGAGCGCTGCACGTTTGATAAGGGCGAAACCCGTACTACAAATGCGGAGCGGTATATGAGGCAGTTCTCGCAGACGCCTTTCCGGACGTGGAAAATCATTCGCAGAAATACACAAACTTATTTAAACCGGTTAAAACCCGGAAGCAGAGAATATTACAAAGATCTTTACGGGAAGATCGAAGGACAATTTGAACCTGGCTGTTTTGAAGCAAAGAATGCTCTTGATGGGAAGTTCCTGCTTGGTTACGATTGTCAGCGGGAAGTCTTAAAGTTCCGAAAGAAAGACAATGTCATTGTTTCAGACGAAGAGGAAATCACTACGATTAGTGAGGAGGAAGAATAAATGAGCATTTTACAGAACAAGATTGACTTTGCGGCAATTGTTTCCGTGACGCGGGCAAACATTAACGGTGACCCTCTGAATGGCAACCGTCCCAGGGAGGACTACAACGGTTATGGGATTTTTTCCGATGTGGCTATTAAACGCAAGATCCGTAACCGATTACAGGATATGGGTGAAAGCATCTTTGTTCAAACAGACGGAAGGGAAACAGATCAATATCGCAACTTGCGTGACCGCGCCGCCAATGATGCCCAACTTGCTGCTGAATTAAAAAAGGGTAAAGATGCGGATACGGATCTTTTTTCTAAAATAGCTTGTGAAAAATGGATTGATGTCAGAGCTTTTGGTCAGGTATTTGCATTCAAAAAGGACAAGAAGAAAGCAAAAGGTGAAGAAGATGAGGCAGGCAGTCAGTTATCTGTTGGTGTCCGTGGACCGGTTTCGATACAACAGGCGGTCAGTGTAGACCCTATTGATATCGTTGATATGCAGATCACGAAAAGTGTTAACGCCGAAGGTGGAAAAAAGGGCAGAGCATCTGATACGATGGGGATGAAACACTATGTTAATTTTGGTCTGTATGTGATTCGCGGAAGCATTAACTGTCAGCTTGCAGAAAAAACAGGCTTTTCTGATGAGGATGCCAACAAAATTAAGGAGGCTCTCTGTACTCTCTTTGAAAACGATGCATCTTCGGCTCGCCCAGATGGTACCTGCGAGGTTTGCAGAGTTTATTGGTGGAAACATAGTGAAAAAACACCGAAAGAAACATCTGCAATGATTCAGCGCTCTTTGAAGATCATGTCAAAGGTTGAGGAACCTCACAGTTTTGATGATTACGATATTCCGATGCCGGAAAGTGTATGTGTTCCAGAAATAATTGAGTTTAACCATATTCAAGAGTAAAACAGAGAATATACAAAATATTCCATCTAAAAGGACTTCTGGTAGCCTCATAGTTGCTGAAAGTCCTTTTGTTGTGCTCTTGACATAAGGGTGTCAGTAATCGTGACGACAAGGTTCGACAGTTTATCGCAGTGTCAAATAAGATAAAAAATGTTTCACGTTGTATTGGTGTTGTTAATACAATAAGATATACTATTGATACAAGCGATATCATTAAGTAATAGAGACACCCTTAAAGGAGTAAATATATTGGAAAAGTTTATGAATCCCCCAGTCAGGCACAAATGGAATGCTGCCGATATCAGAGAGGAACACAGGCAGGGCAGAGAACTGAAGAGGATTGCCAAAAGGTACTGCATCACCAATAAAGAAGTCAGGGAATTGCTTGGAGAGCCAAAGCGGAAAGCGGGAAAGTGCGTATAATGTATAAGCGCCGGATAATACCTATTCCCGCGGTACGGAAATATTTCGGGCAAGCGGCATTTTTTTGCCGGACAGGCCGTATTTTCTGGAATAAGCGCCGGGCGTAGTGCCAGTGTATTTCTTGAATACCCTGGAAAAATAATAAATATCCCTGAATCCGCACTTTTCAGCCACGTCGGAAATCCTGCTGGTGCCGTCCGACAGCAGCTGCCTGGCTTTGGAAATCCGAAGCTCATTCAGGTAAGCAAGGATCGTTTTCCCTGTGGCTTTTTTGAATAAACGGTTGATATAATCATAATTACAGCCGTATTTCTGTTCGATGAGGGCGCTGGTAATTTCCTCCGTGTAGCTGCTCTGGAAGAAAGTAAGGATATCGTGGATAATCCGTGTGGAACGGCCTGTAAGCCCGGAGTTTTCTTCATACAGACAGGAATCGGTCAGTTCCCGTGACAGAAGAATGAGAAACTGCAGAAACAGGCACCCGGTATTCAGCTGAAAATGCTCCAGATGATTGTAGTGGGAAGCCTTGATCTGTTCCAGCAGTTCCGTCAGCTGCATTACAGCGCCTGGCTGGCCGATATGCATGTGCTTTGGCAGCAGAATAGAGGAAGCCGGATTTTTACGGATGGAACATTCATCTGTCTGAAGCGCGGCAAAACGGCTGCTGACAAGCTCGTTTTTTACCAGCTCCTCCGGTGCGGAGCATTCTGCCATCCGATCATGATAAAAGTGTATGTAAAAATACGTACAGGAGGAAGCCTTTGTGCCGCAGTGTACCAGATGAGGATCCAGGATGAGCATATCACCGGGCTTCAGCGCATATTCGCGGCTCCCTTCCTTCAGATACATTTCCCCTGAAAGTACAAAATAAAGTATGAATTCCTCTGTTTGTCTTTTTATATGGATGTGAGGCGGTTTTACGCTCACTTTATTTGTAAATTTAACTACGGGCATATAGGTGCTGTCCATTTTATAAAAAAGAAAATCTTCCATTGTTTCTGCCTTTCCTGAAAATCATCTGACGCAAATGCTTCCGCCTTTATGAGTATAGAAGTAATTTTTGCTCATGGCAACGGATTTTTTGAAATATTTTTAATGATAATGACAGCGCAATTATGCAGAGAAATAATAAGCAGAAAGCAGCAGGCGATTCAGCCTTATTTTACCAAAGGGGAACAGGGTCTGATTTGATTGACTTTGTATAAAGGGATAGGTATAATTCAGTTTATGATGTACATGTTGCCATATGAAGGGGGATTATTTATGGTTATGATTAAGGTACCTGAGTGCGGACAGGAAATTTCCGACAAGGTTCAAAAGGGTACCTATTGCGGAAAGGTTTTGCTGAGGAGGACGAAAAAAGAAGCCGGATAACGTATAAGAAGACAGAAAAATAATAAGAGTACATAAGGGAGATTAATTCTATGGCATTAATTAAGTGTTCAAAATGTGGATCAGAGATAAGCGGAGAAGCTTCTTTTTGCCCCAAATGCGGATGTCCTGTTGCGGGTTCGGCTGCGGCATCCAACAACAATAAGCAGAAGAAAATGATAATAATTATAACAGCGATTGTTATTTTGGCGGCAGCACTGATTGGATTTATAGTTTACAGGTCCGCCAATAAAACGGATAAGAGTGGTTATTATAATGGGTTGAAATGGGGAACATCATATGAAGAAGTCAAAAAACAAATAGACGATGATGTAATCAGTATTGAAAAGGATGGCAAAATTACTGTTGATTTGCAGAATTATGAGGGAAAAGAAGGAGTAAACTGCATATTATCTTATGAGTTTGAAAATGATTCATTAGATCAGGTAGCTTTATTTATCACGAATCTTGACAGCAGTTCTTACACCGATAATTCTCTGATTGAAGAATATACAAAGAAATTTGATGAATTATATGGTGATCACAGTCAGGATCTTTCTACCTACATATGGAAAACAGAGTATAGCAGTATTGAACTGACATTTCTGATGGACAATCTTTTTATAATAGAATACAAAGATATTAATAAAGCAGATTAGAATGATCGGAAGTGAAGCGATTCAGCCGGATGCAGTAAGTGTGACAGCATCCGGCTGATTTTATTTTAGTCTTCCGGTGCTCAGGAATCACTTTCTTGCGGACAGCACAGGCAGATTCCGAAGATCAGGAGCATCGGCGCCAGTTCCGGTATATTATATGGTAAAGTAAAAGAAACAGGGTAAATACATGTTGAAGGAAATGGAATACCGCAGAGAGGCGGCGCTGCAATATGCAAAGCAATGGGCGCTTGGAAGAAATCCCCGATATTATAATTTTGAAGAACTGGGAGGGGACTGCACCAATTTTGCCTCCCAGTGTATCTATGCGGGGAGCGGCGTCATGAATTATACGCCTGTGACGGGCTGGTACTATAACAGCAGCTCGGACCGCTCGCCAAGCTGGACAGGAGTGCAGTATCTTTATAATTTCCTCACAGGGAATAAATCCGTCGGGCCATATGCTGCGGCAACCGACGCCGCAGGCGCGGTGCCCGGAGATATTGTGCAGTTGGGAAACCAGAACGGGTACTATCACAGTCCGGTGATTGTCGCCGTGGAGGACGGCCGCATTTATGTGGCAGCCCACACCTATGACGCCTATATGAGGCCGCTGGATACGTATATCTACCAAAAGTCGCGTTTCCTGCATATTATAGGGGTTCGCAGCTGGTAAGCATTTGTAATGGGGCTGCCGTGGCTCCGGGAAAACGGACGGAATTAATTCAACTTCCGGAATTCCAGCGGCGTTAGCCCGGTCATTTTTTTAAAGCTGGCTATAAAATGGCTGGCATCGGTAAAGCCCACTCTCTGTGCGATATCCTGTACGCTCATTCGCGGAAAGGTCAGGAGGAATTCCTTTGCCTTATTGATCCGGTAAACGGTCAGGTATTCATAGGCTGAACAACCAAGGAAACGGCCGAACAGACGGGAGAGGTACTGGGGGGTGATAAAAACCTGACGGCTTAAATCCAGCACTGTCAGCTCCTGCCCGTAATTTGTTTCGATCTCTTTTACCACAGGAGCCACATATTTCTCATAGAGAGGGTCTTTAATCAGGTCACGGGTATATACGCCGTCCACGAAATACATCAGCAGCCGGTAACAGTCGGCGGAAAGGGATTTTTCATCTACCGGAGGATTTTCATATTTTTCCATCACATCCCGGATCAGGGCAGCGATTTGCGCGCCCTGATCTTTTTCAATAAAAATGACGGATCTGTTTCCCAGCATTGTGACAATACTGCTTTCTATTGTTCCGGCAAAGGTGGCAAAAAGGGTAAACCAGCTGTCTGTTTTGCCGGAATAGGCATGCTCTGTAAAAGGGGCGATAAGAATGCCTTCCCCTTCATTCAGAAGATATTTTCTTCCCTGGATTTCAATTCGCCCGCAGCCCTTTTCCGTCTGCAGATAATGGTAGAGCGGATAGCCTTTGGGGCGCCGTACGCTTTCCTGGCTCCAGTGGTTGCCTACGGAATCAAAAGTGAAAGGCTCGCTGACAGGCGCGCTCCTGAAAATGATTGGCATGGTTTTTCTCCTGTTTCGAAATGTTATATTTTTTAGTTTAACATGTTACACATCCCGTTGTCCATCCATAATATAATGTCAGTAAAGCCGGGGGAAGAGTCCTGCGGCAATGTAAATTTATGTAAAGAGAGGGAAATACAGCATGGAAGGAAAATTTAAGAGGATTTTATACGGAGGGGATTATAATCCGAACCAGTGGCCCAGGGAAATCTGGGATGAGGATATGCGGATTTTCAGGGATGCGCGGATTAACAGCGCTACAGTGAATGTGTTTTCCTGGGCAAGGCTTCAGCCTTCGGAGGAGACCTATGATTTTGAACAGCTGGATGATATTGTGGACATGCTCAGCCGTGAGAATTATGATATAGTGCTTGCCACATCCACAGCGTCGCTTCCGGCATGGATGGTAAAGAACTATCCGGAGGTGGCAAGGACGGATTATGAAGGAAGACAGCATAAATTCGGCCAGAGACACAACGCCTGCCCCAACTCTCCAATCTATCGGAAATACGCAGAGGCACTGGCATCCAGACTGGCCGAGCGTTATGGAAGCAATCCTCACGTCACCTGCTGGCATGTGAATAATGAATATGGCGGGGAATGCTATTGTGAACACTGCGAAAAGGCTTTCCGTGTCTGGCTGCGCAAGAAATACGGAACGCTGGAAGCACTCAACGCGGCATGGAACATGGAATTCTGGGGACACACCGTTTACGACTGGGATGAAATCGTGCTGCCTAATGCACTGAGCGAGGGGATAGGCACTGGCAAAACTGCATTTGCAGGAATTTCCATTGATTACCGTCGTTTTATGTCGGACAGCATACTGGCCAATTTTACTATGGAAAGAGATGCCATCCGCCGTTATGATAAGGAAACGCCGATCACGACGAATCTGATGGGAACCTATAAAGGGCTGGATTATTTTAAATGGGCGAAGGAGATGGATATCGTTTCCTGGGACAATTATCCCCGTTATGATACGCCCTGGAGCTATACAGCATTAAGGAACGATCTGATGCGCGGGCTGAAGGATGCTCCCTTCATGCTTATGGAGCAGACGCCCAGCCAGCAGAACTGGCAGCAATACAATTCCCTGAAACGTCCGGGTCAGATGCGGGCGCAGAGCTATCAGACGCTGGCACGGGGAGCGGATACCATACAGTTTTTCCAGCTGCGCCGCAGCAAAGGGGCCTGTGAAAAATTCCATGGCGCGGTCATTGCACATGCAGGGACGGAGGATACCAGGGTATTCCGGGAGGTAAAGCAGCTGGGGACCGAGCTGGAGAAGCTGGGCAATGCCACGTTGGGAGCCGTAAATGAAGCAGAGGTGGGAATTGTTTTTGACTGGGATAATTACTGGGCGCTGGAATATACAAGCGGGCCGTCCGAGGATTTGACCTATGTGGATCAGATTCAGCAGTATTACCAGTTCTTCTATGACAGAAATATTGCGGTACATATGATCCCCTGTGATGCGGATTTCGGCAGATATAAGATGGTGGTTGCCCCTGTGCTTTATATGGTAAAGGAAGGGGTAAAGGAAGCGCTGGAGAGATACGTGGAGCAGGGCGGCGTGCTCGTCACCACCTATATGAGCGGTATTGTGGATCAATCGGATAATGTATACCTGGGAGGCTATCCCGGGCCGTTGAGAACCCTTGCCGGCGTGTGGGTGGAGGAAATAGATGCGCTTTCACCGAAGCAGTCAAATGAGGTGATTTTCCAGGACGGCACAAAAGCCTCCTGCGGGCTGTTATGTGAGCTCATGCATCTGGAAGGCGCCGAATGTCTTGCCAGATATGGTCAGGATTTTTACAGGGATATGCCTGCTGTGACAAAAAACAGGTATGGTGACGGTACAACCTATTATATAGGAACAAGAATGGAAGAAGGGCTTGAAAAGATCCTGGAAAGCGCCGTTTCGGATGCACAGGTAAAGCCAGTGCTTGAAGGAACGGACGGACTGGAGGCGGTTTGCAGGAAAAAAGATGGATGCAGCTTCTATTTTGTGATAAATTTCCAGGATAAGGCGCTACCGGTCCCTCCCGCTCTCGCAGGCCATATGGATATGCTGACCGGGGAGACGGTAAAGGCGGGAGATATGCTTGCAAAGTACGATGTAAGGATTGTGCGTGTGGAGGATAGTGCTTCACAGGAATAGCGCCGAAAAGCATCAAAGCAAAAATGGATGGTGGAAAACCCGCTTCTTTTCAGGCAGGAAGCCAGACCTGCAAGAAAAGAAGCGGGCCTTTTGCCGTCCATCAGCTGTTTTCCACCCCGGGCAGCTCTGTCAGGGCACGGAAGCTGTAACCCATCCCTTCCCATTTTGTGAGCAGCTCATCAAGTATTTCACCATTTGTTTTCGAGGTATTATGAAGCAGCACGATGGCTCCGGGATGTACCCTTTTGAGCAGTTTATCGAAGGCCTCTTCGTGGGTCGGCTGCTTATCCTGATCCCAGTCCACATAAGCCAGGCTCCAGAAGAAGGTTTTATAGCCCAGATCTTTTGCGATCTGGAGATTATTTTCACTGTATTTTCCCTGGGGCGGCCGGTAGAACTTTATCATCGGCTGCCCTGTGGTCTGCTCATAAAGCGCCTCCAAATCTCCCAGTTCTTTGGCAAAAGCGTCTTTGTCCATCCGGGACATGTCCGGGTGATGGTAGCTGTGATTCCCCACGATGTGCCCCTCTGCCAGCATCCGTTTTACCAGATCCGGGCTGGTTTCCAGATAATTTCCCACCACAAAGAAGGTTGCCTTTACGTTATGCTTTTTCAATGCATCCAGGATTGCCGGCGTGTTCCCATTTTCATAGCCGCAGTCAAAGGTCAGATAAAGAACCTTATCCTGTGTATTTTCCGCGTAAAAGGCATCATATTTCGCCAGCTCCTCATAGGTGGCATTGGCAACCGGCGGTTTTCCGTCCTCCTGAAAGCTCAGTCCCCAGTTCCCTTCCGCAGGCAGGACCGCCGGCGCCATTGTGCTTCTGGTATCCACGGCCTTCGCCAGAAAACGGCCTGCAAGGAAGGCCAGGACAAACAGAAAAAACACCCCCGTCAGCCCTTTGATTTTTTCAAGTTTGTTCATGTGTCTGATTCCGGTTTTTCTTTCATTATATACATCAAAGCCCGGTTTAAGACTTGCAGAATTTTTAGCAAAATGTTAACACTGCCTGAAAAAAAGAAGGAATCCGCAAAAAACAGCGCAAAATCACGATTCTTAAGCGTGTAAGGTATTTTTATATGCAGTCTGCGGTAGAAAAATGAAGAAAAAGCTTGTAAGTTTTTGCCATATTCAACCTTGTTTTTTTGTAATATAATAACAAGCCGGGGCGAAACTGAGTGGTTCCGTCCCGGCTTGCAAAATTATAAAGACAGAATATGTAAAGAGGAGGAAGATAGGACATGACTGTAGCACAGATATTAGCTGTTGTTATTTTTGTGGCAATGTTCGGATTGATTGTGTCGGAAAAAATTGAACGGCACCTTGTATCCCTGGGATGCGGCCTTTTGATGATCGTCCTGGTTTTCGGCCTGAGCATGCACAGCATGCCGGCAATCTGGAACACACTGGCGCTGAGGAATTTTTTTACGGCGGGCTTCTGGTATCAGGCAAAGGAAGCGGCGGAATCCTCGTCCGGAATTAACTGGGCGACGATTCTTTTTATTGCGGGAATGATGATAATGGTGGAAGGCATGGGAAGGGCAGGCTTTTTCCGTTGGCTGTGCCTGCGTATTGCAAAGGCTGTAAAGTACCGGACAATTCCGCTTTTTATTACTTTTATGGTAATGTCCAGCATCCTGGCCATGTTTATTGACAGTATTACGGTAATCTTATTTCTGGCGGCGGCCACGGTGGAGCTGGCCCGTCTGCTGAAATTCAATCCGGTTCCAATGATTATTTCGGAAATTTTCTGCGCCAACCTGGGCGGCTCCGCCACCATGTGCGGGGATCCGCCGAATATTATTGTGGGAACCTCACTGGGATATTCCTTCAGCGATTTTATTACAAACACAGGTTATATTGCACTGATCGCCCTGGTGTTTACCATTGCTTATTTTTACTTCTGCTTCCGGAAGGAGCTGGGGCAGAGCGCGGCGGGAAAAGGGACGGTATCCTATCCGGATCCCAGGGATGCTATCGAAAATAAGAAGGATTTCATCATCAGCTGTATCATTTTTGCCTGTGCGGTGGTACTCCTTATCACACATGCACAGACAGGGCTGACTGTGGCGGCCATAGGCGTTTTTATCGGCGTGGTGACCCTTCTTACGGCGGGCAGGGAGGCTGTAATCCTGTTGAAAAAGGTGGATTATAAGACACTCCTGTTTTTCATCGGCCTGTTTATTGTGGTAGGCGGACTGGAACAGACCGGAATCCTGGAGCTGATCGCCGGCTTTATTGCAAAAATAAGCGGTGACAACGCCATGCTCATGATCGCCATCGTCCTGTGGGTTTCAGCCATTGCCAGCGCTTTTGTGGACAACATCCCCTTTGCGGCTACAATGGTGCCGGTTATCAGGAGCCTGGCGGCGGCACAGGGCGTGGATCTTTCCGTGCTGGCCTGGACGCTGGCTATGGGAACCGATATCGGCGGCAGCGCAACGCCCATCGGCGCTTCTGCCAATGTTGTGGGAATTTCCGTGGCGGCCAAAGAAGGACATATGATTGGCTGGGGAAAATACTGTAAATATGCGGCGCCGGCTACCATTCTCGTGGTGCTGATCTCCATGCTGTGTATTTATGTCAGATATTTCTAGGAAGGAGAGGCTGATGGACGGACAGATGATTATTTCCGTGGGACGTGAGTTCGGCAGCGGCGGCCATGTAATTGCCGAAGCGCTTGCCAAAAGATTCGGCTTGCCGTTATATGACAGCAATCTTCTGGAACATATTGCGCAGGAGAAAAATATAGATCATACAGAATTGAAAAAATATGACGAGAAGCCTAAAAACAGGCTGCTTTCCAGGACGGTCCGGGGTTACTCCAACTCCGCGCAGGAAAACATTGCGTATATGCAGTTCGACTATCTGAAAAAAAAGGCAGAGAGCGGAGAATCCTTTGTGGTGGTGGGCCGCTGTGCTGAAACAAAGCTGAAGGGCTTTCCCGGCCTTATCTCCTTTTTTATCCTGGGGGATAAGGAAAAGAAGGCGGAGCGTGTGATGAAGGTATACGGCGTTTCCAGGGACGAGGCACTGCATATGATGGAGCGGGAGGACTGGGAACGGAAAACCTATCATAATTACTATTGCAGGGGAAAATGGGGAGATTCCAGGAATTATGATTTCTCCATCAACAGCAGCAGGCTGGGTATTGACGGCACGGTGACGATGCTTGAAGAATATATCAGGGCTGCCACTCATTAACAATTTTCAGGCCGGCAGTTAGAAATGCACTTGCCATTAACCGTAAAAATGCTAAAATAAAAGAAACGGCAGTTTTCGGCTGCCGGAATTCTACTAAGCTTGGGGGAAGTGTTATGGGGAAACAGTTGATTATTTCCGTAGGACGTGAATTCGGCAGCGGCGGCCATGTGATTGCAGAGGAGCTGGCCAGACGGTTTGAGCTTCCGCTGTATGATAATAACCTGCTGGAGCACATTGCTGAGGAAAAGGAGATTTCTCACGAAAGCCTGAAAAAGTATGATGAACGGCCGAAGAACAGGCTTTTTTCCAGAACGGTAAGGGGCTATTCCAATTCCATGCAGGAGAATCTTGCCAATATGCAGTTTGATTACCTGAAAAAGAAAGCCGCAGCAGGAGAATCCTTTGTCATTGTGGGCAGATGCTCTGAAACGATTCTGAAGGGCTTCGACGGCCTGGTTACCATATTTGTCCTGGGAGATCCGGATGTAAAGGCGGAGCGTATCAGAAAGGTCTACGGCGTATCCGAAGAGGAAGCCAGGCGTATGATGAAGCGGGAGGACTGGAACAGGAAATCCTACCATAATTATTACTGCAAAGGCAAATGGGGAGATTCCAGAAATTATGATTTCTCCATCAACAGCAGCAGGCTGGGAATTGAGAAAACAGTGGATATGCTGGAAAACTGCATCAGAGCGCGTATGGAATCAAATTGCTGAAACAGCAGCGGGACGGATACATATTTATTAACTGCATAAGGAGTAAAAGTACGGTAAAATAGAATCTGCGGCCGGAGACGCCGCAGATTTTTTATGATTTTTCATTATTTTTGTAATAATTAATCATAAGGATATAGTCAATTGTTTCATTTCGTGCTAGACTATATCATATTGAAGATATTTTGTAACGGATATTTCTGCCCGGACAGTTGTTCCGCCATTCACTGCAGTTTCAGAAAAAAGGGAAGAGGATACCGCAGCAGCCTATCGGAGACAAATGAAAATTTCCCGGAGGTACGTAAGTGAAAGCTGAAGCGAAGGAAAAAAAGAAATCAGGCGCGATACTGGCGGCATCAGCAGGGATTTTTGTGATTGCCCTGTCTGTTTCCAGTTTCTTTCTTATCCAGATTATCGGCAGAATGAACCGCAGCGCCAATCAGAATCTTCTGACCTCCAGCCGGGTTATTAACGAGGGGCTGAATAATAAGATCACTTTGGATCAGGAAATGTTAAACACCCTTGCAGACCTGCTTGCCCTTGAAGAAGAGGACATGGTTGGGAAGACGCTGTGTAAATATACGGATTTTACGGATTTTTATCAATTTTCATATATAAATATGGATGGGAAGGGAACAGACAGTAAGGGAAATACCATTTATGCCTCGGATTTTCAGTTTGATGAGATATCCCTTTCTCAGGGGAAGAACGGTATTTCAGCCCCTTATTACGGTTCCAGCGGGCGGCTTCAGCTCACCTACCAGTCCCCTGTAATCAGGGATGGAAAGCAGGTAGGGGCCGTATATGCGGATCGGATTGTCAATGATTATAACCTTCCTACCCTGTTTACCTTCCATAATGGGGCGGGTTCCGCCTTTGTAGTGGACAGCGATGGGAAATTCATTATCAGCTCCCGGGGAACGGGAGGGGAAAAAGACATTTTCAGCTATCTGGGAGAACAGGGGAATGCAGATGCCGTCCGGGAGACGCTCCGTCAGGTAATGGAGGAAGAAAAAAGCGGAACGCTTACCATCGTATATAAAGATCAAAAGTCCCTGCTGGGTTTCCTTCCTGTAGAAGCGCCGGAGGGCTGTTATCTTCTCACGGTTATACCGCGTTCGATCCTTCAGCAGGAGGCTACGCCCATCATCTGTATGCTGTGCTGTATGTTCTGCCTGCTCCTTATCGGAGGAATTTCCATTTCAGCACTGCTGGCGGGCAGACAGTCCATGAAGGCCGATGTAAAGCAGAAGGAGTACCGGGAGAAGCTGTTCGGGAACCTTTCGGCGAATATTGATTTTGCATTTATGCTGTATACGCCGGAGCAGCAGAAGGTGGAGCTGGTGTCGGATAACCTGCCGGGGCTTCTTGGCATAACCTCGCAGCAGGTAATGGAAAGGCCCGGACAGGTGTTTGATGCCAGCGGCATGTCCCGGGAGGATGAGGCCAGGAACGGCTTCCTGAGGGGGACGCTTGGAGAGCAGATTACAAGGGAGTCCATGGTAGGAAGCGGACCAAATGAGGTGAGACGCTGGATTGCGGTCCATCTGATACCGGCGGATTACGGACAGTATCTGGCGGTATTTCATGAGACGACCAGTGAGCATGATATGCGGGATCAGCTGGCGGATGCCCTGACGCAGGCGCAGAACAGCAACCGCGCGAGAACGGCCTTCTTTTCCTCCATGTCCCATGACATCAGGACTCCTATGAATGGAATTATAGGAATGACGAATATCGCCTTAAAGAATCTGGATGACAGGGAAAAGGTAGAGTCATGTCTGAACAAAATTACGGCGGCCTCAGGACATTTGCTGTCTCTGATTAACGAAGTGCTGGACATGTCCCGAATCGAGAGCGGAAGGATCAGCCTCAAGGAAGAAAATGTGCATCTTCCCAGCCTGATTGGAAACCTTCTGTCCGTTATCAAGCCTGATATGGATAAGAAGGGGCAGAGCCTGCGGATGCAGTCACGGATTCTGGAGCATGACACGGTAATCAGTGATACGCTGCATTTGCAGAAAATATTGCTCAACCTGTTGTCCAATGCGGTGAAGTATACGCAGGAGGGTGGTGAAATCCGCCTGCTGATTTCAGAGCTGCCGATGGAGTCGGATACCATAAGGATGCGTTTTGTGGTAGAGGATAACGGCTTCGGCATGAGTCCTGCATTCCTGGAGCGTATTTTCCTGCCCTTTGAAAGAGCGGAGGACAGCAGGATGAACCAGGTTCCCGGCACGGGACTGGGGCTTGCGATCACAAAGAGTATTGTGGATTTGATGGGCGGACTGATAAGCGTGGAAAGCAGGGAGCATGAGGGATCACGTTTTACGGTGGAAATTCCGCTGAAGCTGCCGGCGCAGCAGGTGGAGGAATTCCCGGAGCTGTCCGGTTATTCGGCGCTTATCGTGGATGATGATCGGGATGCCTGCGAAAGCATCGGCCTGATACTCCAGGAAAGCGGTGTGCGCGCCAATTGGGTTAATAATGGCCCTGCGGCGGTGGAACAGGTCTACAAGGCCCATGAGGAAAAGGATGATTACTGCGTTGTTATTCTTGACTGGAGAATGCCCGGAATGGACGGCCTGGAGACCGCAAGACAGATCAGGGGGCGGCTGGGCAGCGAGGTCCCCATTCTTCTGTTGTCCGCATATGATTGGGAAAGTGTGAAGGAGGAAGCTCTTGAGGCAGGAATTAACGGCTTCCTGACAAAGCCGATTTTCAGGACAGAGCTTCTGGAGCAGATGAAATATTACATATGGGACAAAAATAAGGAAACGGAAAAACAGGAAGCGGAGAAAGCGGTAACAGCGAAACTGCAGCCGGAAGAAGCGGAGAACCTGCAGGGGAGCAGAATCCTGACAGCGGAGGATAATGAGCTGAATCGGGAAATCATTGTGGAGCTCCTGGAAAACAGCGGCGCTGTGGTAGACAGCGCGCAAAATGGGAAAGAGGCGCTGGATTATTATCTGGACAGCAGTCCCGGATATTACCATCTCATACTGATGGATGTAAATATGCCGGTAATGGACGGACTGGAGGCTGTAAGAGCGATCAGGGATTCAGGCAGGGAGGATGCGGCCATGATTCCGGTGATTGCCATGACTGCGGATGTTTTTAAGGAAGATATTAACAAGTGCAGGGAAGCGGGAATGAATGCACATATAGGAAAACCAGTGGAGCTGGACAAGTTGTACAGCACGCTCCGGCGGTTTTTAAATACGGGAAAATCAGGGGAAATGTGATGAATGGGAAAAAGATGGGAAAAAGTGTGCTGTGCGCTGTATTGGTAACCGCTCTCCTGGGGGCAGGCTGCGGAAAGGAACAATCCGCTCCGGAGGTGTATCTGGACGAAAGCATTCCGGAAACGCCTGTGAAGCTGTTTACACAAAACGAAACGGTTTCTGTGGCCATCGAAGAATGCTGCAGGAAGGTGCTGAACCGGGACGGGAACACCAACATAACTCTTTACAGTGATTCTGCGGGCTATTATGCGGAAGAGGGGCTGTCATACCGGGAGCTTCTTCTAAAGCGCCTGGCCTCAGGGACCGCAGATGATTTATACCTCATCCCGGCAGAGGATGTGCTGGAGTTTGATGATAAGGGGTATATCTACGACATGTCGGATCTGAAATGTGTGTCGAACCTGTCAGATGATGCATTGATACAGAGCACCTATGACGGAAAGGTATTTTCCATTCCGCTTACATATACCTGTTTCGGTTTTGTCTGGAATGTGGACATGCTGAAAGAGTACGGCCTGGAGGTTCCGGAAAATCTGGAGGAATTTTTGAATGTGTGTGAGACTCTGAAGGAAAACGGAATACTTCCATATGGGGCGAACAAGGATTTTGCCCTGACGGTGCCGGTGATGTGCGCAGGACTTTATGATGTTTACCAGGAGGCTGATTCAGAAAAGAAGCTGGAGGCATTGTCAAACGGGGAGACGGCGATCAGCGAGTATATGGAAAAAGGCTTCAGCTTTCTCCGGCTGCTGATTGATCGGGGCTATATGGATCCGGAAGGCGCGCTCGACATGGCGCCCTTGGGTGATGAAGAAAAGGCTTTTTTTGCGGAAGGAAACTGTGCTTTCATATGCGCGCTTTATCGGGGCGTCACTTTTGAAGGCTATCCGTTTGAAATAAAGATGACGCCGCTGCCGGTGCTGGAAAAGGGTTCCATTTGCGTGGTCGGCGCGGATCAGCGTCTTGCAGTCAATCCGGGTTCGGAGCATCTGGATGCGGCCATTGCCATCGTTGAAGCGTTGGGCCAGACGGAAACGCTGGATTCCTTTGCTGCAAGCCTTGGAAAGATATCCTCTTCCCAAAATGCCACAGCACCGGATATTCCCCAGTCGGATTCGATTATTGCATGCGTGGCCGGCGGCGGGCAGATTCCCAATCAGGATTTCCGTCTGCATTTTAACGTATGGGATACGGTGCGGGATTTGAGCCAGCAGGTCTGTCGGGGAATGAGCGCGGAAGAAGCGGCGGCAGAGTATGATTCCAGGCAGCAGCAGGAAATTGCAGTGTATGGAAAGCAGTAATGCAAAAATAACGAAAACGGTATTGTGGGCTTAAGCAGGCTCCGGTACCGTTTTTTGCATGGTATTTACGGGAGAATGGATGGCTGGATCGTTGGCTTGAAAAGGCTGGCTGGCGGAGATATTCGTAAAAGGTATAACTATGTATTATTTTTAAGTATTTGCCTTTGGCATAAAGTGAATTTACAATAAAAACAGAAAAGGAAGCATTCAATTTGATTAGCAGGCGGCGAAACTGCAAAGAAACAGGAGGAAGAAAAAATGGTATACCGCGAATTTCAGGACTTACAGTTATCTGCCCTGGGTATGGGGGCCATGCGTCTGCCCGTGATTGATGGAAATGACGCGCAGATCGATAAGGAAGCAACTGCTGAAATGGTTGCTTATGCCATGGAGCATGGCATCAACTATTATGATACCGCATGGGGCTATCATGACGGTAATTCCGAAACCGTGATGGGGGAGGCTTTGAGCCGGTATCCCAGGGAAAGCTTTTATCTGGCCACTAAATTTCCGGGCTATGATTTATCCAACATGGACAAGGTGGAAAGCATTTTTGAAGCACAGCTGGAAAAATGCGGAGTGGATTATTTTGATTTTTATCTGTTCCACAACGTCTGTGAAATGAACATTGATGCCTATCTGGATGAAAAATACGGTATTTTCGATTACCTGATGGAGCAGAAGAAAAAAGGGCGTATCCGTCATCTGGGATTTTCCGCCCATGGAAGCTATGATATTATGAAGCGATTCCTGGACGCTTATGGCGAACATATGGAATTCTGCCAGATCCAGCTCAATTATCTGGACTGGTCGTTCCAGAATGCCAGGGCAAAGGTCGATTTGCTGAAAGAGCATCATATCCCTGTCTGGGTCATGGAGCCTCTGCGCGGCGGAAAACTGGCGTCACTGGAGGATGAGAATGCTGCTGTCCTGAAGGGGCTTCGTCCGGAGGAGGGGATTCCCGCATGGGCCTTCCGGTTCCTTCAGTCAATTCCCGGGGTGACCATGGTGCTTTCCGGAATGTCCAATTTTCAGCAAATGCAGGAAAATATCGCTGTCTTTGAAGAGGATAAGCCGCTGGATGAGAAGGAAATGGCTGCGCTGTTGGAAGTGGCGGACCGTATGGTAAAAAAGATTGCCCTGCCCTGCACCGCCTGCCATTATTGTGTGAGTCATTGTCCGAAGGGACTGGATATTCCCGGCCTTCTGGAGCTGTATAATGAGCACTGCTTTACAGGAGGAGGCTTTATTGCGCCGATGGCGTTGATGGCGGTACCGGAGGAGAAAAAGCCCGGCGCCTGCATCGGCTGTAGAAGCTGTGAGGCAGTCTGTCCCCAGCAGATAAAAATATCGGAGGCAATGGCGGATTTTTCGGCGCGGCTGCAGGGTTAAGGAGGATATGCGATGCCTGAGGGCAGTCACAGAGTAAGGCGATTGGGAACGGACAGGCTTTCGGCCGGGAGGGATTGGCGGATATGGAGCTTCGGGTACTGAATTATTTTTTGATGGCTGCAAGGGAAGAAAACATTACCAGGGCCGCGTCGCTTCTGCACGTGACCCAGCCTACGCTTTCCAGGCAGCTGATGCAGTTGGAGGAGGAGCTGGGGGTAAAGCTGTTTGAACGCAGCAGCCACAGCATTATTCTGACGGATGAAGGAATGCTGCTGAAGCGCCGGGCACAGGAGCTGCTCCGGCTTGCGGAGAAAACAAAAAGGGAGGTTTCCCACGAGGAGGAGAGCATTATCGGTGAAATTGCCATCGGCAGCGGGGAACTGAGAAGCAGCGGCTGCCTGGCGGAGCTTCTTTCCTCCTTCCGGGAAAAATATCCCATGGTACAGTACGATATTTTCAGCGGCAATGCGGACAATATCAAGGACAGGATGGAGCAGGGCCTTCTTGACATGGGACTGCTGCTGGAGCCTGTGGACATCGGCAAATATGAGTTTATCCGTATGCCATTAAAGGAGGAATGGGGGATTCTTGTGCGGAAGGATTCCCCGCTGGCACAAAAAAAGGCAGTCCGGCCGGAGGATCTGATTGGCCGGCCGCTGATGGCATCGGGCCGGGGACTGGTGCAAAATGAGCTGGCAAACTGGTTTGGCGAATATGCGGATCAGATAGATATTTTTTCTACCCATAACCTTCTTTATAATACGGCCATGATGGTGGATAAAGGAGCGGGAGAGGCGCTGACGCTGAGGCTGGAAAGCAGCTATGACAATTTATGCTTTGTACCGCTTTCCCCTGGCCTGGAAACCGGTTCGGTGCTGGCATGGAAGAAAAACCAGGTGTTTTCGCCGGCAACGGCGGCATTTATCAGGCATGTGAAAAAATGTATCAGAAAAGAACCAATGGGAGAGGAGGCGTGAGGATATGACAAAATCGGAAGCCTGCGAACGTTACCGGATTCCGCCGGAAATCCTCAGTGAATATGAAAGCTGGGGCTTGTGCGGGGCGGTAAGACAGGTAATGGGGGACTGGCAGTATGACGACCAGGATCTGGAGCGCCTTGGATTGATTATGACGCTGCATGATATCGGTTTTAGCCCGGAAGAGGTGGAGAGCTATATGAGACTGATGCTTGCCGGAGAGTCCACGGAAAACGAGAGGATGAAAATGCTTGATGCCAAGCGGAGCAAGGCCCTGGATGAAATCCATTTCCGCGAAAGGCAGCTGGAGCGTATGGATTATCTGCGGCATGAGATGAAGAAGGGGAAAAAATAAATGCAATATATAAAGCTTGGAAATTCAAAGCTGCGGGTATCCCGTATCTGTATGGGCTGTATGGGCTTTGGCGATGCCGGAAAAGGACAGCATACGTGGACGCTGGACGAGGCGCATTCCCGGGAAATCATTAAAAGAGGGCTGGAGCTGGGAGTGAATTTTTTTGATACCGCAGCCGCTTATCAGGGCGGAACCAGCGAACAGTATGTGGGAAGGATCCTGCGGGAGCTGGCCGTAAGAGAGGATGTGGCGGTTGCAACCAAATTCCTGCCGCGCACGCGGGAGGAAGCAGAGAGCGGCATTACAGGACAGCAGCATATTATGCATATGATGGATAAAAGCCTTCTGAACCTGGGGATGGATTATGTGGATTTGTATATTTATCATATGTGGGATTATGGGACGCCGCTTTACGAGATTATGGAGGGGCTGAATGCTGTGGTAAAAGCAGGAAAAGCCCGTTATATCGGTATTTCAAACTGCTTTGCATGGCAGCTGGCGAAAGCGAATGCGCTGGCGGAAAAGGAAGGATTTGCAAAATTTGTATCCGTCCAGGGGCACTATAATCTGATTTTCCGGGAAGAAGAGCGGGAGATGGTACCTTACTGCAGGGAAGAGAACATTGCGCTGACGCCCTACAGTGCGCTGGCGGGAGGACGGCTGTCTAAGCTTCCGGGAGAAAAATCGAAGCGCCTGGAGGAGGATAGCTATGCACGTCAGAAGTACGGCAGTACACAGGCGCTGGATCAGATAATAATAGAACGGGCCGCACTGCTGGCGGAACAGAAGGAGGTTACCCTGACAGAAATAGCTCTGGCATGGCTTTTGCAGAAAACGGCGGCCCCGGTAGTGGGTGCGACGAAAATCCATCATATAGAAGGGGCGGCGAAAGCAGTTGATGTGCAGCTGACGGAAGAGGAGATCACTTTTCTGGAGGAAATGTATGTGCCGCACAAGCTGGTTGGCGTTATGGCGGAAAATAACCGCTGACCGCATGGGATGGCCCGGGAGGCGTTGTGCAGATGGAGCAGCGGAGACAACTGGATAAAAGTAGCGCTATTAAGCATTATCGGTATTTTGGTAAAGATGTCTGTATTTCCGAGGAGACACACCTGTTTCCAACTTAAATTTGCGGGAAAAGCCTGCTAGAATAGTGCGTTTTCGTTGATTGAAAAATATATAGGGCATATTACATCCATATGCTGGTATGGATTCTGCCATAAGATGGGTGATACGGAAATCAGGGGATATTCATAAAGGATATACTAATGTACAATCCTCCACGTCCGCAGCTTCCTTTTCGCTAATATAGATTTCTGCTGAAAGGGAAAGATCATTATCGGAAAACTTCTCTTCATGAAAAAGTTTTGCTATGGCCGGCCAGCTTTGGGCGGCGTCCCCGGTTTCAAGCCAGATTCCTAAAAGAGGGCCGGAACCTTCTCGATCGATATAATCATATCCATTATCCTGAATGGCGCCATCCGTCAATTCCCCAATTCGATCGGGAATCAGGTAACGCAAGTCCAAATCCGGATTTATAAGTTTTCCGGGATCTAACAGTATAACAATAGTCTGCATATTTTTTCTCCTGCTATTAAATATTATAGTTATTATGTATGTATCTGTTCAGGTCGGAGCATTTTCTTGAATGACGTTGCCATGCAAGAAACCTCGGATTGTTCATCCGAGGTGACTATTGGTGTAAAACAGTCTTATAAGCAAGCTTAACACCCGCTTTTGCACCAATAGTCCCGCATTCTGAACTGCTACCTATATATTATAGATTCACAAGCACCAAAAGTCCAATAAACAAAACTAAAATAATTCCTCCGGCCAGGCAGATTAAGTTAAGGATTTTCAGCGTATTCCTTTTGAATACTTTTTCCAGAAGGAAAAAGAACCCAATTCCAATAAGGCCGCCGAAAGTATTTGCGAGCAGGTCGGTAATATCGCTTGCACCGATGGAAAAGACAAACTGGATTACCTCAAAGGCCAGGCTTGTCAAAAATACGGGCGCAACTTTCTTAAAGAAAGCCTGGCCCTGTAACAACATACCCATGAAAATACCGAAAGGGATAAATGCCGCTACGTTGTTGATGATTTCGCTGTAGTTTGTTTTCCCGTTTGTAACCATCGATTCGGCAAAAGGAATTAAATTGATATTTCTCAGATGCGGCAGCCCCTGAAAAGACAGCTGCATTTTAAAGATTATAATCCAAATCAAAGCAGCAAGATATACAATCAGCAATCCCCGTGTCAATTTTTTAGAATTCAACATATCCCGGCCTTCTTTCTTAAAGTCACTTCCTTAAAGTCATCCAAATTAATCGCATCAAATTCAAGATTAATCTTATTAAATTCATTTTCACACAGGAAAATTAAATAATACTGCACAAATTTCTTAATTTTTAAAAAAGACAGATTTATTGTCACACGGATGCCGCCGCGCAGTCTAACAATACAGGAGGAAAAATTATAAGCACGGGAACCGATGCAGAATCCGCCCTGTCATATCTTCTGGGCAGCTCCTGCAAAAGCCGAAGCTTATACAAACATAAAAACATAGGAGGAAGTTTATGAACACAGGGATTATTCTGGATTATCTGACCGGCCTGGCCGGAAACAACAACCGGGAATGGTATCATGCCCATAAGAAGGAGTATCAGGAGGCAAATGAGGAATTTATTGCGCTGTTACAGGAATTGATTTGGCGGATAGGGGAAAAGGACAGCAGTATTTTGCATAACGATCCACGGGACCTGACATTTAAGCTAAACAGGGATACCCGCTTCAGCCGTGATAAATCTCCTTACAATCCGGCCTTCCGCGCCCACATCTCTTCCGGCGGGAAGCTGCCAATTCCTGTAGGATATTATCTGATGATTAAGCCGGATGGGCAGTCCTTTCTGGGAGGCGGCCTTTTTGCGGATATGTTTAAAGACGCAACCGGGATGGTAAGAAATTATATCGCACAACATCCTGGCGAATGGGAGCAGGTGCTTCAGGCGCCGGATTTCAGGAATACCTTTGAGGTACAGGGAACGGCGCTGAAAAATGTTCCCGCAGGCTATGACAGGAAACATCCCCATGCCGAATATCTGAAATTGAAAAGCTGGTATCTGGAATATCTGGTCAGTGACGCCGTTGTGCGTAATACGGAGGATTTTCTGGATTTGGCCGTGGGTATTTTCCTGAAAATGAAACCCTTTAATGATTTTTTGAACCGTGTACTGACCGGATTTAAAATGCCTGAACGATAAAAAAGGAGAAAAACCATGAAAACTTTTTTACTTACCTGTCTCATCGGAATGATTGCCGGGGCCATAGATATTCTGCCCATGATTAAAATGAAGCTGGACAGGCATTCCATTGCCTCGGCCTTCGTATTTTATTTCATTCTTCCCTTTGTCATCCTGGATATTGACCTGTTCGGCCTGGTCTGGTGGCTGAAGGGCGGAGTGACCGGACTGGCTATGGCTCTGCCCATCATTATTATGGTGGCCAAGGAGGATAAGAAGTCTGCTCCGCCCATGCTTATCATGTCAGCTGTGCTTGGCACGCTTATCGGTATTGCAGGGCATTTCCTGCTGTAGATCCTCAGGAGCACAGAAGCGTTCCGTCCTGCACGGTGATGATCCGTGTACTGCTTTCAGCCGCTTTGGGAGAGTGGGTTACCATGATGATTGTCTGGTGCTGTTCCTTGTTGATTTCACTGAGCAGAGCCATGATTTCCTCTCCGGTTTTGCTGTCCAGGTTCCCGGTAGGTTCGTCGGCAAAGAGGATTTCAGGGCTACCCATGAGCGCCCGGGCGATGGCCACACGTTGCTGCTGGCCGCCGGAGAGTTCCCGGGGCGTGTGCCTGCGCCGGTCGGACAGACCGACGGTTTCCAGCAGCTGTGCCAGCCTGTCCTGATAATCCGCTGCCTTTTTGCCATCCAGCAGCAGAGGGAGCAGAATGTTTTCTTCCACGTTCAGATTGGGGATCAGATTATAAAACTGAAAAACAAAACCGATTTTCTGACGCCGCAACCGACTCATTTTTTCATCGGTAAAATGGGAGATGTCCATCCCGTCCAGAAGGACGGAGCCGGCCGTGGGGGCGTCCAGGCCTCCTAAAATATAGAGCAGCGTGCTTTTTCCGGAACCTGACGGCCCCATGATGGAAACGAATTCTCCCCGGGCGACCTGCAGGGAAATGTCCTTCAGCACCCTTGTGGTACTGTCTCCCAGCTGAAAATCCTTTCTGATATGCTTACCTTCCACGGCAATGCGTTCTGTTGATGTTTTCATAAAAGCTTTCCTTTCTGTTTAAAATGGTAAAATATATTAAAATTTAAAAATATATTAAAATGCTGGAATATAGTGTCCCTGTATACAGTTTTATTTTTGCCATGTATTTCCTGGCGGCCGGCAGTTATTCGAACTTGATTTCCTCCACCAGCTTCATCCGGCGGCTTTTCAGGATAGGGACGGCTGAACCGAGCAGCGTTACCCCGATTCCCATAAGTCCGGCCGACAGGAAGGTGGAAATTTCCAGGTGCGGCGACATGGATATTTTCGGGCCTGCCACAAGAAAAATGGTTTGTATCTCCAGGTAAGAAACAACAATGGCGATGATCGCGCCGATCAAACCGGAGGAAAAGCCTTCAATCAGTGTCATTTTCATGTTCTGCCTGTTGCTCAGCCCTACGGATTTGTACATGGCCGTGATGCGCCGTTTCTGCATATAGTTAATCAGCAGATTGTTGATAACGCCCACAGCGGCCAGCAGCAGGATGAAATAGGTCATGCTGTGCATGGGCTGCAGAAAGGCTCCCACTGTGGAAAGGGCGTCGGTATTAAACTCCTCTACGGTCCGGCTCCAGTTGGAGGTATTGCCGAAGAGATCCCGGATCTGCACCATAACGGCATCCGGATCGACGGCGGTATAGGCAAGAAAATCATAGGAGGAAGCGCCGAAGTCATCTGCCGCCCAGCGGGAGGAAATGACGGCCTCCACGTCGGTGGCCCGGGATTTAAAGCTGCCGGCGATTTTATAATTATAGGAAGCGTTTCCATCCGACAGCGTAATTATATCGCCTGTGGAAAAGCCGCTGCGTTCCATACAGCTTTCACTCAAAAGTATGATCCTTTCCGATTGAAATACGGAAGCCTCCGGCCTTTGGCCTTCTGTATAATGAAGCGCAAACATGGAGGAGTACCAGTCAGGATTGTCGGTTCCTTCCAGCCTTGTAAAGGTTATATTGTTTTCCTGATCAGGACTGACCGTTTTTCCGGCCTGAATACTGTTTTCAAAGACATAGAGGGGGAGAAGCTTTTCCATTCCCTCCATATTTTGCACCTGCTCCACAAAAGCGGGATCCATATGGCCGTCTGCAAAGCCCTGAAGCTCTGCGCCGTTAAAGACATCGCTCACATAGGCGGTCACAAAATCGCCCACCACCTGAATGGCAATTACAGCGGAAATACTGATGAAGAGCAGTGTAATATTCTGCGTGGTATTCCTGTTGCCTCTCATATTCCGGGCGGCAAGCCTGCCCTCGTTCCCGAAAACAGCACCATACAGACGCTCCATTCCCCGCGCGGCCAGATTGGTAAAAAGAGGTACGAACAGAATGGCTGAGGCAATGAGGCCCAGCAGGGAAAAACCGCCGGCCGGATAAAGCAGATCTTTCGTGACAGCCCTGGGCAGAAGGGCGGAAATGGCAAACAGGATCACGCCGCTCACGGCAATAAAACGGTGGGAAGATCGTGCCTCCTCCACAGTTCCAAGCACCACCTCCTTCACAGGAAGACGGCTTGCGCGCCGTATGGGAAGCCAGGCGCTTAACAGGGAGACAACAACGGCCACGGCAAAGGAGAGAAGGATGCCGGCCGGGGAAACGATGACGGGGATTTCGATTCCTTGGGAAAGGGATTGTCCCATGCCCTGTAAAATCAGCCGCAGCAATGCGATTCCCACAGGGATGCCCAGCAGACCGCCCATAATGCCATACAGCATGCTTTCCAACAGAAGAATCCGGGTGACTGTTTTCTGTGTTGCGCCGATGCTGCGGAAGGTTCCGATGACCGGCAGACGATCCAGCGTAATCACCTTATAACTGCTGTAAATAATGAAAACGCTCATGGTAAGAGAAAAGAAGCTTATGAGGAAAAAAGGCATGGACTTTTGTCTGGCGTCCGCGGCAATCTGCGCTTCCTTCACAGTTTCGGTGACCTGAAGGCCGTCTGCCAGCGCTGCGGCCAGCGCTTCCTTCAGCGCCGCTGCTGAAACGCCGTCTGCAGGCGCTATCAGGATTTCACTGAAGCCTTCCGTCTGCCCGGTAAGAACGGCCAGCGTTTCCATAGGCAAAAGCGCGGTGGCGCCTCTTGTGTGCCGCAGGAAAACGGTGTCGTAGGCTGCGATTGCGGCAACCTCAAGGGTTACCGGAGTCCCTTCTATCCACAGGGAAAAATCATCCCCCGTTTGAATGCCGTACTTTGATGTAAAGCGATCCGGCAGCAGGATACGGTCTCCCTCAAAATCGGAAAGCTCCCCGCCTTCCGTCAGGCGCGGCGGATTGATTTTGTTAAGGGAAGGCAGATCGGCGGCAATGAGATCAATGGTTTCATAATAACCATTTTCATGGTAAAGGGCAGATCCCTTCAATATGCCAACCGCCGCTCCAATGGCTGGCAGATCCGGAATGTCCTGGGAAGTGACGGCGCCGGACAGTGAGGATACGGACAGTGCTGCGCTCCCGGCCATCCCCCGCGCCATTTTCCTCTGGGCGCTTTCATAGGATGCGCCGATGGAAAAGGATACGAACAGAAGCGTGGTGGAAAGAAGAATGGACAGCAGCATGACACCGCTCCGCAGCTTGCGTTCCTTAACGTTGGTGATGATGTACTTCAGTATGATTTTCACAAGATACCTCCTCTGAATTTGATTTTTATGGTACTGCGTGGCTTGCATATATGCAAAATAAGGCTGGCAGCTACCATAGGTACATGATACGCTGTCAGCCTTAAGGGGATTTTCAGGGAACCTTAATTAACCTTAATTAAAGGAAAGTCTATCTGGAACAGGGTTCTGCTGTCCGCAGGGATGTTGAGCAAAACCGGTTTGGCGCCGGGGGAACCGTAGAGGAGCCTGGAGGTCTGGTGCTGCAGGGAGAAAACGCTGATACTGCCTCCATGAAGCTCGGCAATACCTTTTACGATGGCCAGGCCAAGGCCGGTACCCTCCGGTTTCCGGCCGGTATCCTGGCCGCGGTAATAGCGGTCAAAGAGATGTGCCGCATCCTCCGGAGGGATTCCCCTTCCGTTGTCGGCAACGGCGATTTGGAGTGCGGAATCCGTAACGGCGGCCAGTATTGTGACTTCGGTGTTTTCATTTCCATGGACAAAAGCATTGATGATCAGGTTACGGAAGGCTCTTGTTAAGAGGGTAGGGTCAAACGGAAACAGGATGGGCGCATCGTCACTTAGAAAATGGATCGTGCGGTTTTCGTATTCCGGTGTGTTCAGGATATCGATGGCAAGCTCCTTCAGGAAACGGACGATATCCTGCCTGCTGCGGTGGATGGGAAGCATGCGGTTATCCAGCTGATAGGTGAGCTTCAGATCGTCGATGAGTGTTTCCATGTAAGCGGTATTTTTCAGCATGACAGCGGCATACTGCCGGCAGGAGCCCTCCTCAGGGACTCCATTTTCCAAAAGAAGCTCCGCATAGCCCCGGATAGGGGATAGGGGTGTTTTGAGATCGTGGGTGATGTTGGTGATCCACTCCTCCCGCATTCTGTCTGTATCCCTTCGCAGCTGATCCCCTTCCCGGAGTTCAGCGTCCAGCCGGTTCAGGCTTTCGCCCAGGTCGCGGAAAGCCCCGGTGCTCCGGACGGGCAGATAGCAGCGCCCGGCGATTTCATCAACGGAAATAACCAGCTGCTTTACTGTGCGGGTAAGCCTGAAGCCATACAGGATAGCAAAAAAGGAGATGAGAACAAGCAGGACGGCAGCAATGGGCAAAAGGACATTTTTTCCGCCGGAGAAACGTTCGCCGTTAAGATACATGGTATTTTCCGAGATTTTTACCGGAAAATGAAGCAGGCAGGTGTACTCCTGCCCATCCTTTGTGAAAACTGCGGCAAAGGAGGATTCCTGCCTGCCTTCCAGATGTCCGCTGCTTACGATGCGCAGGAGCTGTGCAGCCGAGTAGTCCGTTTGGGCTTCTTCAGGCTTCTGCCAGGATAACAGCTCGCGGCCGGAGGCATCCAGCAGCTGCAGGCCTGTTTTTTCCATCCGGAGCAGCTCGCGGCCTGTTTGTGACAGCTGCGGCTTCCCGTCAAGGAAAAGGATTTCTTCCCGGAAGCTTTCCGTCATGAGCTTCGGCCAGTCGCTTTTTGCAAGGGAACCGTCCGGCTTCCTGAAAGTAATCAGCAGAAAAAAGAAACAGGCGGAGGCAAGAAAGGCGCCAAGCAGGCCCAGGAGGAAAATCAGATAAATATGAAAAATAGTGCGGTAACCGGATTTTTTCATGATTCAAGCCTCTTTTTCAGCTTATAGCCAAGCCCTTTTATGGTAATGAGCTGTCTGGGGGAGGAGGGATTATCCTCAATTTTTTCCCGAAGATGGCGGATGTGTACCATAATGGTGTTATCACAGATGCTGCTGTATTCGCCCCAAACCTGTTCGTAAAGGCGTTCCTTGCTGATGATTTTATCCGTATTTTCCATCAGATAGGACAGCAGCAGGAATTCCCGTCCGGTCAGGCTGATTTCTTTCCCGTTTTTATAGGCCCGTCCGCTTTCCGGATCCAGGGTAAGAGAGCCGGCTTTCAGCAGGGCGGCATTTCCGTCCGGCGACGTTTTCTGGTACTGCTGCCTCCGCAGCTGCGCCTTGACGCGGAATACGACCTCCCGGGGGCTGAAGGGCTTGGTAATATAATCGTCACCGCCGCAGGAAAGACCGAGGATTTTATCGATATCATCATTTCTGGAGGATAAAAAGAGAATGGAGCAGTAGGAAAATTCACGGATTTTCCTGCACACCTCCAGGCCGTCAATATCCGGCAGCATGATGTCCAGAATGACCACATCCGGCTGGAATTCCCGGCAGGCCTTCAGCGCGCCCATTCCGGTTTCTGCCCTCTGTATGGACTGGAAACCGTCCTTTCGCAGTACATTTTCAAGAAGATCAAGAATATCCTTTTCGTCATCTGCCAGTAGGATTTTAGCATTCATAAAGAAGCACCTGTTTTCTTTCTGCCTTCCGGCGGTGATGGAGGCTGATTTGTTTCTATCTTAATATCAGGGGAGCAGGCCTGTCAAATGGATATTGCAATGTTTTGGAATCACTTATTGACAGGGCAGGAAGAAACGGCTTACAGTGGAGGAGGCATTGGCGATTGGGATGGCGGGGCGGGGAAAGATGCGGAAAAGAAGAACAAAAGAAAAAAAGAATAAAGGAAAAATAGAACAGAGGGAGAATATAACAAAGGAAAAAAGAAAGGTAACTGTGAACGCAACGGGCAGTTACAAGGGGAGAATGATTATGTATGACGTATTGGTTATTGGGGCAGGGCCGGCAGGCAGCACGGCTTCTAAAATTCTGGCGGACAGGGGCCTTCGGGTTCTGCTTGCGGAAAAATGCGCGCTGCCCAGATATAAATCCTGTTCCGGTGTATTGATAAAAAAATCCATGGATTTGGTGAAGCTTTATTTTGGAGAAGACGCACCCCTGTCGGTGACCTGTGAGCCGGCGGAGAACAGAGGAATGGTTTTTACGAATGACTGCGGCAGGGAGTACCGATTTGCACAGGAGGGGCTGAATGTGTGGCGCAGCTCCTTTGATAACTGGCTGGCGGAAAAGGCAGGGGAAAGCGGCGCGCAGGTGAGGGACTGCACTACGGTGGTTGCCTGTGAAGAGAAGGATGGTTTTGTGGAGGTCACCCTGCAGGGGAAGGAAACCTTCGTGGAGAAAGCAGCTTACGTGCTGGACTGTGAAGGTGTTGTGGGGGCGGTCAGGCGCAGGCTGCGGAAGGAAACACTGGAATATATCACCACCTACCAGACTTTCAATGAGGGCACAATTGACCTTGATCCTCATTATTTCTATGCCTATCTGCAGCCGGAGCTGTCAGAATATGATGCGTGGTTTAATGTGAAGGACAATCTTCTTGTCCTGGGTGTATCGGTGAAGGATCCGGCGCGAATTCCCCTGTTTTATGACCGGTTTCTTGGTTACATGCGGGAACGGCATAATCTGCGGATCAACAGGCAGACGAAGGAAGAAAAGTGGCTGATGCCCCATGTCCGGCCCGGCTGCCGGATTGATTTTGGCATGGGGCGTGTGCTGTTTGCCGGAGAGGCGGCAGGCTTCCTCAATCCCATGGGAGAAGGGATCTCGGCCGGAATGGAAAGCGGGTTCCTGGCGGCAAATGCGGTTGCGGCGCATTTTGAGGATCTCCGGAGCGTCTGTGACGTTTACAGGGATAGTGCTGCGGGGCTGAAATCGTATATGGAGCGCCAGTGGGATCTGGTGGCCGGAATGGCGGGGACCTTCAGGGAGATGGCTTTTTAACAGGCTCTAATGTATATCCTCCCTATGTATATCAATATATATGCCGTTAATGATAACCGTGGCAGGTTGTATCTGACTGACTGGCTGTATTTGACCGGCCGGAATTTTATTATAATAGTTCCGGCCGGTCAAACTGTCTGGCGCTGTTTTTGGAATGTCTTTGGACAGCGGTATTTCCAGAACTTCATTTTCTGAGAAAGCTTCTGCCGATACAATATACGCCAACCAGTATTTCAGCGACAGAAATCCCAAAAAGAACGCCTGACATAAAATCTTTCATATCGGAACCGCCGACAGTGTGGGACATCAGCAGCATGGCGATACCAATTACGATAAGGAACATGCCGTACATGGTCGCTTTTTGATTCTCAAGCTCCTGAGTTCTTCTGAGCAGATCCGTAATTTGCTTTTCATCGTACATACGAATACTGTCATCAGCAGCGTCTTCGGCATCTATGAATTCGGATATCGTAATTCCCAGCGTGTTGCATAAATTTTCTATAATGCTGTAATCCGGCATGCATTTGCCGTTTTCCCATTTGGAGATGGTCTTGTTGGAAACGCCAAGCTTTTCCGCAAGCTGTGTTTGTGTCAGGTTTTTCGCTTTCCTTTTTTGATAGATATATTTTCCGATAGCTGACTGGTCCATTGTGTTACCTCCGTGTATTGATGGCGTAATTTGTAATTGATTAATTCCTGTACGGCTGTTTGTAAAGTCTATCCAAACGGATATGTCTGCCTGCGCAGATATCACCACGAATGGAAATTGATTGCTACATGCTATGAACTCCTGCAGCCGCTGCCGGTATTTACAAACTGGCCTGCTGAAGAATTACTATAATTGTAACCTTATAACAGAAATAATAATATCCCCCGGAAGTAGAATATGGGTAGAATTGTAGCTATGTTTTTTTGTCAGTTATTATTAAATTTTCAGGGTGCACAGGCGCTTATTCAAGTGAAAAATTTAAGTTATAGGTAAAGGGTTTTGCACATAGATTCCCGTAATTTATTTAATGCACGTTTTTTTTTCTGATTAATTGCCTGTCTGGTTTTATGTTGGATTTTTGCTATATCAGAAGAAGAATATTCCAAAACATATATTAAATATATAATTTCCATTTCTTCTGAATTTAGAATTTTATCAAATTCGTACTCAATGAGAAATGTATCATCGCAATATGAATTTTGTTTAAGAACCATGAACTGTTGGTTTTCAGTTAAATCTGACATGGGTATCTCATTCTTCTGGTTAATTATCTTTTTTATCTCTGCTTTGTAAAAATTTGAAACAGAGACCCTTATATACTCCACAATTGTTCCATCATTTTTATTATATAGGGATTTTAAAGGCATATTTTGTAAAAATTCTATAAATGAAAGCTGTAGATCATCATAAGCGTCCTGATACCCTAGTAAGAATGAATATTTTTTTAATAATGGTTGAAAGTATTCAATTAATTTTAAAAGTTCTTTTTTATTACCTGCCTGTAAATTTGATATCATCTCATAAAACATACCTATTTACCTCCTTAATAGTAAGGAAGTAAATAGTCGAAAAATGTAAATACATTATACGAAATTACATTTGCATTTTTTTTATCCCAATATGTATCGAATATGTTACATTTACTTGTCCATTTTTTCGATTATATTCTCTGTGTCCTCTTTAATCTGAGATAGAATCGAAAATTGTTCAGTGAGCCTTGCTATTATGCTTTGATATCTTTCTTCCCTTTCTTCCTGTCTTTTTACGGCTTTCTCATTATTTTTGATTGTATAAAGAAATAGAGCTACAAAAAGAACAACCCATATTCCCTGTGACATTGCAGCTTCAATTAATGCATTTTCCATAATGCCCCCCTTGTTTTAGTTACGAAGGATAAAAAAATTATTACAATGTAAATAATGACTTTTTATATTTTACAATTTATCAATTTGCTGTATAATTAAAGTGATATTTTCAAATATTATTTAGGAGAATGAAATGAATTTTATACGAAATAATAAAAAAATTATCTCCTTTACGTTTTTACTTATCTTTTTAAACACCTTTGCTACTTTAGCAGAGAGACCTTTAATTGCTTATTGGGTACTTAAGCCGGTTTTGACCTCTACAATTACGATATGTCTTACAGTGTCATTTATACTTATTTGGCTGCTATTTGTTTTATTGACAAAGCGTTCCATTTATTTAACAATAGGATTAATTTATATATCTATTACGATGACAGCGGATCTCCTTATTAGAGGCGGATACTTTTATCCTCGGATTTTTACAATCCTATTAGATATCTCAGCTTTTTTTATTGCACCAATAAATATTTTTTCCTATATAATTGTGGTTAATAAATTTCTGGATTATAATAGTCAGTTCTATTTCAGAACATTGATTCTGCTATCTATTTTTGGGGCATTATCAATAAAATTAATCAAATCAACCAAACATACAATAGGTTATTATCCATTAATATTCACTATAATTTTGACATATTTGGACTTATCTATAACTAAAGTAGCTGTGTATGAATCTTTTATAGAGATATTTTCCGTGCCTTTGATTAGTGTAGCAACGTTTAGTATTTGGCTGATTTCTATTTGCTATTATCGCAATACCTTGAAAATATTATTGATATATCTTAAATTTGTAGCTTCGGCGCTTTTTTTTCAGGGATTTTCACTCTTTTTTTATGATAATAAAATCTTTAATCCCCTAGCAAATTTTATTATCCATACAAACAAATTTATTTTCCATCTGTTTTATTTTCCGGATATTTATAAGGATTCCATTCCGTATGAATTTTTATTATATTTTGGGCTCTATAATTTAATATTATTCTTTACTCTAAATAAGAGGCTAAAAGTTTTTAATAGTTCAATATGAAGTATGGTAAGTGACTGGAAACAAAAGCAAATTATTGCCTTATGCAGAGAGAGGCCTAAGCCTCTCTCTCAAAATTTAAGATTCCGGTAAAGTCATATTAATTTTAAAAATTATTGCCTTCACTCGTAAATCCGGGGACCAAACTATGGCATTTAATCTGCTTTCTGTTACGTGCTGATTTGTAGGCATAAATTTAATAACATGGTCACCATCTTCCATATATTTATCTAAACTGTCAGGTATCTCTATTCCAATATCAGTCAAGAGGAATAATATTTCCAATGGTTTAATACCTGTTTTGGAAGCTAACTCTGCCATAATTGCAGATATTCCGTTAGCATAATATGTAGTAGGATCTGCTAATACATCCGCGACTGTCTGTAAATTTAGGAATAAATTTGCTGTAGGTGAAAAGAATCCAATGACTTTTTCAAGGGTTTCTATTAGATATATACCAATATCCGCTGTAGTGTCAGCACGAAAATAATCCAATGAATGGAGTGGCGATTCCTTAAAAGGTTCACTTAAATAATTCCCAAATTCGCGTAAGCATATGCCATCCTTGTCACAGAATTCGTATTTTGCAGGATAGGTTGCCCGGATTTGCTGCATTGCAAAAGCAAGTACTTCATTCGTATCAAGATCTGAAAATACGATTCCTTCTTTTAAGAGAGCAGAGTAGTAGGTTTGGAATATGTATCCGGATTTCACACGCAGACTATCCTCCAGTGAAAGAATATCCTTGTCCTGCATACTGGGGGCTTTTACTTTATATCCACAGGCCTGACAAACATAATAAATACCTCCATCTTCATTTGAAGTTTCAAGAACCATATCATGAAGGGTACAGTCTCTATAATTCTCGTGTCCACAACGTGTTAGACCATTAAAACCTGCATATTTTCCTGATGCTATTACTTTGTTGATCTGAAATTTAGTACCATTTCCGGTCATAGTTTCGGTTTCATATTGATCAAAAGCCCAGTTGTCTGGTAAAGCATATCCCAGATTCCCACTATAAGCGGTTGATTTGTCTGCAATAAATAGGCTTTCTGCCAATTTAGCTCCAATAATTATGTTACATATATTTCTTGGCGCATAAATACCAACCTTGTACCAGCTACCCTTATCTTTCATAGCTTTGACTATACCGGAAAAATACGGAATAACTTTTTCTCTACAACCCTGTTCTGTAAAATCGTATCCAACACCGAAATAAATTACTTCATGGTTAGGGATCTTACTTACCCTTGCGGCCTCAAATGCTTTTACCGCATCTGTTTTACCCTGTTCCTCTGAAAAATATTCCGGTGTAATACTGCCTTCCTGGTAAATTGCAAATACATTGAGTCCTGCGGTTGTAATAATGTCCAGTTCTTCTTTTGTGATGCCTTTATTTGAATCAGAAGCATTGCTCAGATATCTTCCAACAAAGTTATAACCGGCTTCTTTTAGCGCCTTGGCCTTAATTAAGTCTAATTTTTCTGTACAATCGCAGGCATTTGCTTTTCTATCCGGATCCCCTTTGCTTTGGAGTAAAGCAGCCCATGTACGCCGGTTTACTTCACCTGAAACTACCATAGGATCTGAGGTCAGCCCAACATTCTGCTGAAATTCCTGTACAACTTTTACTACAGCATCGTTATAAATGCCGTTGATATCAACTGAATATTTATTACAACATAATGCACATTGCAGAATACAGATGAGATTTTCTTCATTGCTGCTTTGGTTTAATATTGGCATCGCAGCCAATGTTTCCGAACCGATTTTACCATCTGGTTTAACCTGTTCCAACATATTCCAGCCAATAAGATTATCCCCTTTTTTATGCCGCAGAAATTTGGTGAGACCAGTCACAACTTCTTTAGATGTCAATAAACTGGTGAAAGTTTTAGTATAATATTTTACATATTCATTTTCTACTTTCTTCAGCATAGGAATCAGAGAATTAATTGTTGACAACCCATCAGTTGAGGGTTTAGGTGGCTGAATATAAGCCATTTCAGCAGGGTAGTGTCTTTTCAGATAGCGCATCATAGAAAAGTCCCTGGCTTTAAATTTAATAACTTCATTGTATGGTCCGGCATTCATACCAAGAATACCAATACAGCAAAGTTTACCAGAATAGTCGTACCAGTATACAGGAGCACCAGCATCGCCGGCTGTTCTTATTCCACTGTAGACTACAGATGTTGTCGCTGCATACCCGTTATGCTTAACCACCTGGCTATACATATAGGTTCCTTTCTTGCTCTCATCAACATCAGCTGGCAAATCAGATGGGTAACTTAATATTGCAAAGGATTCTCCGGTATAGAAATAGTCATGCTGATAGTAAAAGCCTAAATATCCCTCCGGCCGCTCATAATCTGGATTAAGCAAAAGGAATGAATAATCCAACATATTTTCTGGATCTACATGTCCTGCATTAAGCCGATAATTGGGATGAATTACTGCCCTGTTTATAGGAATGGGTGCATAGGGGCTGTTTTCTTCAAGGCCACTAACGGCAGGATGGAAAGTTATTGAATCTGCAAAAACTTTCATATCCGGATCAAACACAATATGTGCAGCTGTCATTACCCAGTCTTCCGTAAATTTCCAGCCTGTAGACCTTTTGGTCATTACTTCCCCATTAGGTAAATTGTAAACTGCAGTCACAAGACCTCCCCACTTATGAGGAGTTGGCTTTTGTGGACATTCAATAACCTTTCTGTTATCAGTGACCTCTGAAGTTATTTGTATGCTTTCATTTTTCAGTGAAGAAACAGTAATTGCCTGCCCGGCTTCCCATGTATCTTCTCTAATAGTAATATTAGTTGGAATATACTCATGGTTTATATGCATCGTAGAACCTATTTTCGGTTCATCTGGCGCCACAAGCGTATAGTCTAGCATCAATAAATCCATGCTTTCCACATTATCTCCTATCACGTATCGTAAGTTGTTATTTTCCATATTTATCTCCTTTCAAATTTAAGCGTGTGTGAAAGAATAAATAAATCGTCAATACTATGCCGTTGATTTGGTCATCCCTCCTTATATTTTATTTGCATTGTTATCTCGCTTTATCTACTCTTTAATGTATAAGGAGAACCATTTGTTTAGATTGTAAACTTATGTATTATATAACTGTAGTTTACATTTTTGATAACAGTTTATCCTTCATTATAGATTAGGGCCCTAATCAATAAAAAGAAGGAGATAATTTTATGAATGGTTATGTAAAACAAGTACAAAATTGGCTAAGCCAGGAATTCCCTGATTATTTCAGTGAAACAGGAAAATATCCTATATTACCTGATGGGATCGCTGGTCAGTCCACAATGAATGCGCTTACAATGGCATTACAAATAACAGTAGATGTTACAGAAATTGATGACGAATGGAATCAGGAGCTGAGCGAGAAATGTCCTATTGTCAATGCAGTTAGCGTGCCTAATGTAATAAGAATTGCGCAGGGATGTCTTTACTGTAAAGGCTATTATGATAATGGCTTTAATGGAGAATTTACTGTCGGTACTAAAGCAGACATTGAATCATTTAAGCAGGATTTAGGATTATCCGTTTTCGAATCAGTGATAGAACCAGATTTCTTCCGTTCTCTTTTGACGTTAGATCAGGTAAGAGAAACAAAAGACACAGATCAATATATTCGTGCTGCACAGCAATATCTCAACAAAAACTATTACCAGACTTTTTCCACCATGCTCAGTTTCCTTCCTACAGATGGAGTTTATGAAGCGAAGACTAACCGAGCTTTGATTATTGTTCTGCAGAAAGAATTATATTCTGGGTTTATTAATTACTTAAAAGCGCTTCCACCTGAAGCTGACGGATTAACATTGTATGAAAAGATGTTTCCATATATTAAAGAAGGAGCAGTAACACAATTAACAGATAATGCAAGGGGAATCATCGAGCTTCCTAAGCTTGCCGCTGTAATTGAAGCCTATATTGATAATAAATCTATGGTACCCTCATTCTGGGCAGGGTGGGGCGGCGATCTGGCATCAAGTATGCTTGCAACAACACTTGCGCTTCCTGCGAAATTAGATTATGCAAGTGCATTTGTAACAGCTTTTGAAAAAGTCGGCTCAGATGGAGTTTGCAGCTATTCTGCTTTATGTGCCGATATGGATGCAGTCAAAATTGCTGATATAATTAATAATGCTACAGAGGGAGCAACAAGCACATTTACGAATGCTTTATCTCAGTATTATTCTTTAGATGTTGAAAATCGTTTTGCTAACATACTTGCAGATATTCCGGGTATCTTGTCCTATGATGAGCTAAATACACAAATCTATCATCGTATGACCGGAAGTCAGGAAACTGCGGATACTATTCCAGGTACTGATAATCCAGGTCTTATTCCATATAAGGGAAATAATCCGACTATGCAGGTTATGGCTGCATGCTGCAGTGCTCTTGCTCATTATGTACATACAGAAACGGCTTAGAAGTTGAAGGGGAGGGTATTAGCCCTCCCCACTGTAAGAAAGGAGAAAAGTGAAAAAAGGAATTGATGTGAGCGCATATCAGGGAAAAATAAATTGGAAAAAGGTAAAGGATGCTGGATGTGAGTTTTCTATTATAAGAACAACCACTCAAAATAATAAAATCGATACATGTTTCGATTTTAATTTAAAAGGATGTGTAGATAATAATATTGCTGTTAGTTATTATAAATATACATATGCAATTTCTTTTACTGAATTATATAAGGAGTTAGAACATCTTTTTCGATTATTCAATAGTGTCCCCTCTTCCTTCCGTGTTGTTAACACTATATGGTGGGATGTAGAATACGAACCTTTAAAAAATATGGGTAACAAAGATTTAACAATGCTGATAAAAAAAGCGGAGAGTGAAATAACAGCAGCGGGCTTCCCTTTTGGTATCTATACAGGATATTCATTTTATAATGCCAATTATTTTTGCGTAGATGAATTTTCATGTCCTTTTTGGATTGCACGCTATCCATTGAATAAGAACTACATTTTTTCAGATCCTATACCTGAGAACTATAAACCGAATATACCTCTAATAAAAATATGGCAGTATACCAGTAAGGGGATAATGAGAGGTATATCAAATGAGGTAGACTTTAATATACTGTATGTGGACAATGAATTATAGTGTATATAACTAAGGAACACATGGATTGACAGGAAACATCAATGATAAATGAGTTAGTGGAACTGGATTCTGTTTATACAAAAAGGATTACAGACCTGCTGACCGAAGATCCTGCCAGAATTGATTTGAAGGTAGTGGAAGTTCTTATTAGGCAGGATTAACTGTGCAATGATTAACAATAACGCAAATCTGTGGGGCATTGTTTATCTGATCCTCACATTTTCGGATGTCCTGCCTGGCTGAAACAAATAGTTCATAATACATGTGATGTGCAGTTTTTGCATTGTATTCATATTTGAGGAAAAAGGGGTATTTATTACGAGGTTTATTACAGCCGTTGCAGGCATAAGGAGCTTTGCTGATCTGGCGGCATAATTCAGGCCCAAGCTGTCACAGACTTTATTGCAGATTTTGCAGGAACGGCAAAAGGTATCACAAAGAGACTTTTTTCAAGCATTGGTTTTCCGACACCAAAACTTGTGGATGCGGGAGGCCATAGCAAGAGTAAACTCTACATTAGATATGAGAAGTAGGATTTACAAATGTAATTCAGATATTAATAATTTATCTGAAAACCGCTTTAAATCAAACGGCATATATGGTATTATATAAAAACACCGGCGGCCGGGCATGTGTAAGAGTCTGTCAGCCGCAATTGATTTTTTCCCGCGAGCAACGAGCCAAGTGGATATTTGGCGATTGCCGCGGGGCTTTTATTTACCAATTCAAATAATATCTCATATAATCTGTCCGGATCGGACAACACTTTCAACTAATTTTTAGTTAAGCATTATGAATCAGATAATAAGATACATCAGATAGTAAGATACGGTTGCCCGGTGACGGATTTTCAGCTATAATTGTATGGAAGACAGGCATCTGCACATGGCTTACGGAACAGGAGGCCGTGTGGATAAACACGAACAGAAAGAAAAAGGTAAACAGACAGAGACAAAGAAAAGCCCGGAAAAAAGGGAACAAACCGGGGAAAAAGGAAAAGCCAGGGCGCGGGAACAGGCGGAGGTACAGGAAATCAACCACGAGGACCTGGCTTTGAAAACGGCCGCCCAGTACTTTGGAGAGGAGCTGCTGCCCTTATTGGGAATAACGGCGGAGGTAAGATATGCGGCGCCTACCGAAAATGTCAGGCTTGAGGCAAGGCAGATGTACCAGGATTTCAATTATATTACTTCGGGAGGAACGTGGATACATCTGGAGTTTGAAAGTGATTCTATCACAAGAGAAGATCTGAGACGTTTCCGGGAATATGAAGCGGCTACAAGCCGCACATTCCAGGTGGCAGTGATTACATATGTAATCTGTTCCTCAAATGTCAGGAAATTAATGAACAGACTGGCGGAAGGAATCAATGTTTACCAGGTAAATATTATACGCCTGAAGGATAAAAATGCAGACAGTTTAATTTCCGGGCTGGAGAAAAAACAGAAGCAAGGGGAACCGTTGGGAAAAGAGGACCTGGTACCTTTACTTTTAACCCCGCTCATGTCAGGCCGGCTGAATATCGGGGACAGGATTATCAGAAGCATTGAACTGCTGCAAGGTTCCAGAGCTTCCGTGACGGAAACCGAACTGGAAAAAATGTATGCAGTATTGTACACACTTGCGGATAAGTTTTTAGGTGTGGAAGATTTGAGTAAAGTAAAGGAGCGGATTGCGATGACTAAGTTAGGGACGATGCTGTTTAATGATGGGATTGAGAGAGGCAAGGCAGAAGGCAAGGCGGAAGGAAAAGCAGAAATAGTAGCCATCATCCGGAAAAAGGCAGAAAAAGGACTTGATGTACAAAAGATTGCGGAAGTCATGGAGCTGGATCCGGTTTATGTAAAAAGGATTACAGATTTGCTGACAGAAGCTCCTGCCAGAACTGATTTGCAGGTAGCAGAAATTCTTATTGGGCAGGAATAACCGCTGCAAAGACTTCTGACAGCGCAAATGGTTTTCTGCCACAAATGCGATGCAGTATAATGCGGAAGATTGATTTCACAGCGGTATCTGTAGTTTGATTTAATAGGGAAAATGAACAAAATTACAGCTCCTGTTTTGTAAAAAAAAGAGAAAGCGGAAGCGTTTCCCAAAAGGAGATTGACTTCCGCTTTTTATCGTGCTAAGCTGAATTCCAGAACAGGATAGCGATTGTGAAAGCATGCTAAACCTATATACAGAAATATGTTTGGAAGCAGGTGTTTCCGGATTTATTTGTGTATGTAGGTTTTTTTGTATTCAAAACTTCAGAACTGTCAGGAGGATGGGGATATGCAGATATACAAGATTCTCAACAATAATGTGGCGGTGGTGCTGGATGAAAATGGCCGGGAAAAAGTCGTAATGGGAAGAGGAATCTGCTTCAAAAAGAAGGCGGGTGAATTAATTCCCGATGAAATAATCGATAAGACCTTCTTCCTTTCCGGTTCGGAGGCCAACAGCAAATTTCAGGCGCTGGTACAGGATATTCCCATGGAACACATTGCCATCGGGGAAGAAATAATTTCCCGTGCCAGGGAACAGCTGGGTAAAAAGCTCAGCGACATGCTGTACATATCCCTGATTGATCATGTCCATACCTCTATTGTCCGTTTCCTGGACGGGATAACGGTAAAAAATGTGCTTCTATGGGATATCCGGCGATTTTACAGGGATGAATTCCAAATCGGCCTGTGGGCACTTGAACTGATTGAAGAAAAATGCAAGGTACGCCTGCCGGAGGATGAAGCCGGATTTATTGCGCTCCATCTGGCAAACGCCCAGATGGACGAAGACGTGATGCATAATATGTATGAAATTACAAGGATAATGCAGGAAGTGGTCAATATAGTAAAATATTATTTCCATGTGGATTTTGACGAGGATGATGTGTATTATTACCGGTTTATCACACATCTGAAATTTTTTGCCAAGCGTTTGATCGAACGGCGGACCTATGAGGATGAGGGCGATGATCTGCTGGAGGTAATCAGAAATAAATATCAGGATACATACCGCTGTGTGGAAAAAATCACGCAGTTTATCATGAAGAAATATGAGTACCGGCTTTCCAGGGAAGAGCAGCTTTATCTGACAATTCATATTGAACGGGTGATTCATAAAGCAAAGGGATAATACATAAGGCAAATGGATGATTGTGACAATAACAGTACATGGCAGGGCAGTTACTTAAAAGGACACGTACGCCGGGATGGTGACATTTGGTTGGCCAAACCTTCATCAATATAATTATTTATAAAATGGAGGAAAAAAGAATGGGCAAGTACGAAAATCTGGCAAAGGAAATCGTCAGGAATGTGGGCGGAAAAGAAAACGTCAGCAGTCTGACACATTGTATTACAAGGCTTCGCTTCAAACTGAAGGAGGAAAGCCTGGCAAAGGATGATGTCATCAAAAATATGGACGGGGTTGTGACCGTTATGAAAAGCGGCGGCCAGTATCAGGTAGTAATAGGGAATCATGTGCCTGAGGTTTATGCGGAGGTAATGCCGTTGCTGGGGCTGGAGGAAGGCAGTGCAGATAAGGCGGATGAGACGCCGTCGGGAAATCTGTTTAACCGTGCAATTGATATTATTTCAGGAATTTTTCAGCCGATTCTGGGTATTATGGCGGCCTGCGGTATGGTGAAGGGGCTGAATGCCCTGTTTGTGGCGCTGGGGTGGTATCCGGAAACCTGCGGCGGATATCTTGTGTTAAATGCCATTGGTGACGGCCTGTTCCATTTTCTGCCGCTGTTTCTTGGGTATACTGCCGCGAAAAAATTCCGGTTGAAACCGATGATAGGGCTGGTAATCGGCGCGATTATGTGTTATCCCACCGTACAGGCCGGCACGCTTTCGGCAGGAGGGCAGGTGCTGTATACACTGTTTTCCGGAACGATGTTCGAATCCGCCGTATATACTGATTTTTTCGGCATTCCCATGATAGCCATGGATTACACAGGCACGGTGATTCCTGTTATTTTTGTAGTTTATTTTGCTTCCAAATGTGAAAAATTCTTTAATAAATTTATTCCTGATCTGGTAAAATTTTTCTTTGTGCCGATGCTTACGCTGTTGGTGAGCATTCCGGCAGGCTTTCTGTTGATTGGGCCGCTGGCAACCTTTGGTTCCACGCTGATTGCCCAGGGGGTTATGACGGTGCGTAACTTCAGCCCGATGCTGGCCGGCGCGCTGGTTGGGCTGACCTGGCAGATTCTTGTTATTTTCGGACTTCATTGGGGGTTTATTCCGGTGTATATCAACAACATTATGACCAACGGATATGACAATGTAATGATGCCTTTTTTTGCCTGTACCTTTGCCACATCGGCGGTGGTTCTTGCAATCTTTTTCAAAACAAAGAACAGACAGCTGAAGGAAATGGCGCTGCCTAATTTTATTTCCGGTATTTTCGGGGTGACCGAGCCTGCTATTTACGGAATTCTCCTTCCGTTAAAAAAGCCGTTTATTATCAGCTGTATTGCCGGCTGTATCGGCGGCGGTTTTTATGGGGCCTTTAATTTCCGTAAATTTATGATGGGCGGCATGGGGATTTTTGAATTCCCGGCCATGATTGAGCCTGACGGCGGGATGGGAAATCTGATTGTGGCCCTGGCAGGTGTGGCGATTACTATGGTGATTGCTTTTGCGGCAACTATGATTTTTTATAAGGATGATAAGAAAACGGCAGAAGAAACGGCGACAGGAGATCGTAGAGCGGAAGGCGGATCGGTGGAAGCTGAAGGAGCATCTGAGACAGTACCTGAGACAGACGGGGAAGGGAAAAAGGCGGAGACACGGGCCGCCCTGCTTCATCAGACGCAGCTTTACAGTCCGCTCAGAGGAAGGGTGCTGAAGCTGGAAACGCTGAAGGATGATGCTTTTGCGTCCGGTGTGCTGGGAAAAGGTGTTGGGATTTGGCCGGAGGAGGGGAATGTGTATGCGCCTGCGGACGGCGTGGTTTCCGTACTTTTCCCGACGCTGCATGCCATTGGTTTTTTGACGGACGAGGGCGTGGAGCTCCTGATCCATATCGGTCTGGATACCGTCCAGCTGAATGGGGAAGGTTTTCAGGCCAGGGTTGCGCAGGGAGACCGGGTGAAAAAAGGACAGCTTCTGGTGAGCTTTGATATGGCGTTTATCGAGGAAAAAGGATATTGCCTGGAAACGCCCGTGCTGGTAACTAATTCAGACGACTATCTTGAGGTGGTGGAAACTGCCACAGAGCATGTGGCGCAGGGCGATGTGCTGCTGAAGGTGTTAAAATAAGAGAACGGAGGTGGCAATATGGGATTTCCAAAAGATTTTTTATGGGGCGGCGCTACGGCGGCAAACCAGTGTGAAGGCGGTATATTTGAAGGCGGAAGAGGACTGGCAAATGTGGATGTGTGCCCTGCGGGGCCGGATCGGAGCGCCGTGCTTGCCGGGCACAGGGAAATGCTTGCCATGGACGGCTCCCACAGGTATCCTGCGGCGGAAGCGGTTGACATGTATCATCACTTCCGGGAGGACATCCGGCTCTTTGGCGAGATGGGATTTAAAACCTACCGGCTGAGTATTTCCTGGACCCGTATTTTCCCGGAGGGAGATGAAACGGAGCCGAACGAAGAGGGGCTGCGGTTTTATGAGGAAATTTTTAAGGAATGCAGAAAATATGGGATCCGGCCCCTGGTGACGATCTGTCATTTTGACTGTCCCATCGGACTGATCCGTAAGGTGGGAGGCTGGAGGAGCCGGGAGATGATCGGGCACTACCTCCGTCTGTGCGAGGTGCTGATGAAACGGTACCGGGATTATGTGACATACTGGCTGACCTTCAATGAAATCAATATGATTCTGCATGCGCCGTTTCTGGGAGCGGGGCTTGTATTTGCAGAGGAAGAAGATGAAGAGCGGACCAAATACCAGGCTGCGCATCATGAACTGATTGCCAGTGCGCTGGCGACCCGTATGGCTCATGAGATCAACCCGGAAAACAGGGTGGGCTGCATGTTTGCCGCAGGAAGCGCTTATCCTTTTTCCTGCCGGCCGGAGGATGTCTGGGAGGCGCTGCTTACGGACCAGGAAAATTACTTTTTCGTGGATGTGCAGGCCAGAGGCTATTACCCCTCCTATGCAGTAAAAAGGCTTCGAAAAAAAGGGATTTTTCCCCGGATGGAGCCTGGAGATGAAGATATCCTGAAGCGGGATACGGTGGATTTCATTTCTTTTTCCTATTATAACAGCAGGTGCATCGCAGCGCCCGGCAGCGCAACGGAGGAGGCGGAGGGAAATCTTTTCCGTTCCGTGAAGAATCCGTACCTGAAGTTCAGTGAATGGGGCTGGCCGATAGATCCCATGGGACTGCGGATTACCTTAAACCAGGTTTACGACCGTTACCAGAAACCGTTGTTTGTGGTGGAGAATGGTCTGGGCGCGCAGGATGTGCCGGATGAAAACGGCCGTGTGGAGGATGACTACCGCATTGATTACCTCAGAGAGCATATCCGGGCCATGAAAGCGGCGGTGGAGGAGGACGGCGTGGAGCTTATGGGCTATACCTCCTGGGGGTGCCTCGATCTGGTGAGCGCCTCCTCCGGAGAGATGAAAAAGAGATACGGCTTTATCTATGTGGATAAGCAGGACGACGGAAGCGGGACGTACGCCCGGAGTAAAAAGAAATCCTTTGACTGGTACCGGAAGGTGATAGCTTCCAATGGGGAGATGCTGTAAAGAAAGGCAGTATTTTGGTTATAAGTAATTTTCGGCAGACTATAACCAACTGCATAATTGTGGTATACTTCATATTGTCAGGAAAACAGGATGGAAAACTTGCATTATAATGACTGGTTTCCGGAAGAAGGCAATACGGATATCCGAAATTACGGAATTGCTTTCTTTAAAAAGCAGTGCAGGATGAAGGACAGATATAAAAATTTATGACAAAACGGCCTGGGAATAGAAAATAATATGAATCAAACTAACATAAAGCACAGACCAGGCTGAAAGGAGAATACAATGAAGAAAGAAGTGGCATTGCCGGCTCCCTTATTCCGGGATCCGATTTATGACTGCCCCACAGACCCCACGATTATCTGGAACAGGGAAGAAAAACAGTGGTATCTTTTTTATACGCAGAGAAGGACCGCGGATACTTCCACAGGAGTTTCCTGGGTACATGGTACGAAAATCGGCATCGCTGTCAGCAAGGACGGCGGAAAATGGCTTTACAGAGGAACCCTGGAAGGCCTGGATATTGAAAAAGGGCACAATACCTTCTGGGCGCCGGAAATCCTGTGGGCGGAAGGCTGTTACCATATGTATATATCTTATATTACCGGTATCCCTACTGATTGGGAATATCCCAGGCAGATGCTGCATTATACCTCGGACGATCTGTGGGACTGGGAATTTCAGGGGAGAATAGATCTGAATTCCCAGCGGGTGATTGACGCCTGCGTATACGAGGTCGCCCCGCATCAGTATAAGATGTGGTACAAGGATGAGGAAAAGGAAAGCAGAACCTATGCAGCCGTCAGCAGTGATCTGTACCATTGGGAGGTTCTGGGAGAAGAGGTTTCCGACTGCGCGCAGGAGGGCCCGAACGTGTTTGAGCTGGAAGGCATAAAATGGATGATATCTGATTACTGGCACGGACTTGCGGTATACCGTTCCGAGGATTTTGCACATTGGAGCAGATGTGCGGATATCCTGGAGAAATCCGGTACCAGACCTTTGGACAGGGGCCTGGGGCATCATGCGGACGTACTTGTAAAGGACGGCCGCGCCTTCCTCTTTTATTTTTGCCATCCCTATGCAGGAGAGGATGAGGCAGAAAGAGCGGCGATGGAAAATCTGCCGAAAAGCATCCGCAATAACGCAGTGGTTCAGGCCGCGGAGCTGAAGGTGAAGGACGGACAGCTGGTGTGTGACAGGAACGCGCAGGTAGTATGGGAAATGGAAGAATGATTTTTTCTTGCGGAGAGGCGCATAAACCTGATTCAGGCTGGCCAGGCGGGAATAATCCAACGCGGAAGGTTCGTCCCCGGTGTCGGCGGCAAAGGAAAAATCACATCTGTACATAACCGATATACTGACTGTTGAGAAAGGCGGAGGTCTGAAACTGGGATATTGATAATTATATAAAAAGACGGCTGGTTTTAAAAATGTATATGATCTATAATAGAAATAATACAAAATATTGATTGATAATAATCAAATTCTATATTATTTACGAACGTGGAGAAGCACTATGCAGAAGAAAATCATGCCGATCATTCTGATCGTGGCTTTGCTGGTTACAGGACATCTTTCCCTGATTTCAATCCATGGGCTGCAGGGAAACAGCCGGGTAATTAATTACACCGGAGTAGTGAGGGGAGCTACCCAGCGTCTGGTCAAGCAGGAGCTGAACGGTCAGCACAATGATGCTCTGATTAAACGCCTGGACGGGATCCTTGCGGAGCTTGCCACAGGGGAAGGCGGGAACAATCTGATCCGGCTGGATGATGATGATTTTCAGCGTCTGGTCGCCCGGATGCAGGAGGAATGGGAAAGCCTGAAGAAAGAAATTGTAAAAGTGCGCCAGGGAGAAAGCAAAACAGCCCTTTATGAGCTGAGCGAGGATTATTTTTCCCTGGCGGACCGGGCGGTCAGCGCGGCGGAGGAATGTTCGGAGCGGCGGGTTGAGGAGGCGAAGAATGTGCTTCTTGCCCTGAATGGCGTATTTATGGTGCTTGCAGGGCTGCTTGCCTGGCTGGGGGCGATTCAGTCCAGACGGCAGCTGGAGCTGCAGAAAGCAGAGGATGAAAACCGCAGAAAGAGCGAGAACCTGGCGCGCATGGCGCTGGAACTGCAGGCGCCCATGGATGAAATTTCAGAGCTTATGTATATTTCGGATACGGAGAATTATGAACTGCTCTTTTTGAATGAAGCGGGAAGGAAGCTGTTTGGTGTAACCGAGCTGAAAGGGCAGAAGTGCTACAAGGTCCTGCAGGGAAAGGAGAGCCCCTGTGAGTTCTGTACCACCTGTTTGCTGAAAGACGGAGAAAATTATACATGGGAGCATACGAACCCCATTACGAAAAAGCATTATCTGTTAAAGGACAGGCGGCTCCAGTGGGCAGGTAGGCCTGCAAGGATTGAAATTGCATTCGATATCACAGAAGCGGAAGCGGAAAAGCAGACGCTGAAATACATGCTGGACGGGGAAATGATGCTGATGGAATGCGTCCGTACTCTTTACCAGAAGCATGATATTGAGCAGTCCATTCCCATGGTGCTGGAGCATCTGGGACAGTTCCTTGGCGCGGAACGGACATATCTGGTTTTGTTACATGATTCCATGCTGTATAATGATTATGAATGGTGTGCTCAGGGAGTTGAATCCCAACAGAAAATGCTTCAGGGGATCCCTCTGTCGGCCATTGACTGCTGGAAGCCGATCTTCAATGCGCAGGAATGCGTTATCATGGAAGACATCTCGGTCCTGAAGGATTCGTATCCGGAGGCCTATGAACTGCTGCGGATACAGAATATTCACAGCCTGGTGACAGCCCCCATGGAGCAGGATGGCAGCTTCAAGGGCTGTATCTGTGTGGATAATCCTCCTGCGGAACAGATGCGCAGTATAGTTCCGCTTCTGCAGACCCTGTGCTATTTTATCATGCTGACCTACCGGCGGACCGAGTCGGAGCTGCAGCTTTCCCGGTTAAGCTATTATGATACACTGACCTCCTTTTATAACAGAAACCGGTTTATCAAGGATTCCGAGGAGCTCTCCATGTGTGGCAGGGCGGTAGGGATTGTGTTTCTGGACGTAAATGGCCTGAAGGATATAAATGACCGTTACGGACACACCTGTGGGGATAAAATGCTGATCGAATGCGCGCGTCAGATGAGGGAAGTGTTCCGGGAGGCGGATTATTATCGTATCGGCGGTGATGAATTCGTCATTATCTGCCAGGGCATCGACCGGGAGGCTTTTGATACAAAGGTGGCCGCGCTGCGTTATCAGTTCAGTATTAATACGATCTGTAAGGCCGCTATCGGTTCCGAGTGGTCCTCTCAGTTTACGGATATACAGCAGCTTATTTCCGGTGCGGATGCCATGATGTATAAGGATAAAAAAGATTTTTACCGGAAAAATTCCACCTCTAACCGCTACCGGCATCACAGCGATGAAGCGCTGCAGCTGTCTGATCCTGAGGTGCTCCGGGAAGAAATCCTGAAGGACCGTTTTGAAGTGTTCTTCCAGCCGAAGATAGCGGCCTCCAGCCGCTGTGCTGTGGGGGCGGAGGCTTTAATCCGCTATCGGCCGCAGTCCGGAACTCTGGTGATGCCGGGGAATTTCCTTCCATTGCTGGAGGAAAGCAAGACGATAAGCCAGATTGATTTTTATGTGTTTAAGTTCGTCTGCTCCAGGATTAAGGAATGGTTGGATAAAGGAAAGACACTGGTTCCAATCTCCGTGAATTTTTCCCGCAGCTCTCTGGCGCAGCCGGATTTTGTGGAACGGCTTAATTCATTATGCCGTAATTACGGTGTGGACAAAAAGTATCTGGAAATAGAGATTACGGAAACCATACAGGAAACGGACGGCATGGATTTCAGGACATTGATTAATGAGCTGCGTCAGTCCGGTTTTATTGTTTCAATAGATGATTTCGGTACTGAATATGCGAATCTTGCGCTGCTGTCCAATGTGGATTTTGATGTGCTGAAGCTGGACAGAAGCCTGGTGTATGATGTGGCTCACAATTCCAGGGCGCGGACCGTAGTGGAATCCATTATAGAAATATGCAGAAAGATGAATATCCAGGTAGTGGCAGAGGGAATTGAGACGGAGGAGCAGCTTACGGTGCTGCGCGCATGCGGCGTGGAGCTTGCGCAGGGCTTCCTTTTCAGCAGGCCGGTGCCCCTTGAGGAATATGAGAAGAAATATCTTTTCCAGCAGACGGAGGGAAAAGAATCGGAAGATAATTAATAATAATAAAAAAGACATTCCGGAGAATGCCTTTTTTATTGTCGGATCCGTGTAAGGGAAACGCAGGAAAACCTGCGGGAAGGGATAATTACACTACAGTAAAGCCTTTGGCCGCAAGACATGCTTCTACCTCATAGGTATCCTCTGTATGGAAAATAAGAATGGGCTTTCCTGAATCACGGTTAAAGGAAAGGTAGACATAATCCACGTTGATATTGCTTTCGGATAATGCCAGCAGCAGATTGTGAAGGTTTCCCACTTCGTCGGCAACCTCCACTCCGGTCACATCGGTAAGACGGCACAGGTAGCCGGCATTTTCCAGGGCCAGGGCGGCTTTTTCGGGAGCGGATACCACCATGCGGATAATGCCATATTCCGCGCTGTCATTGGTAACGGAGCCGAGGATGTTGATCTGCTCATTTTTTAATATTCCGGTAATATCCTGCAGGGTTCCTTTATTGTTCTGTGCAAAGAGAGATAGCTGTTTCATCATAGATTTATTTCCTCCTGGAGTTTTATGGAAAGAGGCAGCTGTTCAGTTACTTTGGAGATATAAAAATGTTCTTTTATATTATACATTATTTTTCCGGAGGGAGGGAAGAAAATTTATCAACGGTACAAAAAGCAGTATTGTGGAAATAAGAAAGTGTAAAGAAACAGGAGAAAATTTGATTGCGCTTTTATGCGCTGAAAGGGGTAAGTGATGGAATATCCGTTTTCTATCAGAGATATTATTATAAGTGATCCTTTTATTTTAGCGGATCCGGTCAGTAAAAAGTATTATACATATGCGGCGGTATTCAATCCGGAAAGATTTCCGGATTTGAAGTTCCCGGGGTGTTTTTATGCTCTGGAAAGTGAGGATCTGGTCCATTGGAGCAATCCCATAAAAGTGTTTGACAGCGATGAAACAGGTTTTTGGGCGAAGTTGGATTATTGGGCGCCGGAATGTCATATGTGGAAGGGAAAATATTATCTGATTTCTTCCTTCCGTACGGAAGGAAGCTACAGAAAGTGTCAGTGCCTGGTAAGTGATTCCCCGCTGGGGCCGTTTGTGCAGCTGCGGCAGGAAGCGGTAACGCCGCCTGACTGGCAGTGTCTGGATGGGACGCTGTATGTGGATCTTCATGGAAAACCGTGGATGGTTTTTTGTCACGAATGGCTTCAGGTAGGAGACGGGCAGATTGCTGCCGTCCCTCTGTCCGATGACCTCTCGGAGGCTGTGGGTCCGCCGGAGGTACTGTTCCGGGCGTCCGATGCTCCCTGGAGGGGAAGCTTCTGCAGGCACAGCGGCTATGTGACGGACGGTCCTTTCCTGTACCGGATGAAGGACAATTCCCTGCTTATGCTCTGGTCCAGCTTTACGGAAAAAGGATATGCCACCGGTTATGCGAAAAGCAAATCCGGAGAAATCCACGGGCCGTGGATCCAGCGTCAGGAACCGCTGTATTTCCTGGATGGCGCTCATTCCATGCTGTTCCATACCTTTGACGGCAGACTGATGATGTCGCTTCACTGTCCGAATATCCATACCAAAAAGAAAATTCTTCTGTTTGAGATGGAAGAAAAGGACGGGGAGCTTTACATCCTCAATGAAATTACAGGGAACTGGTATCAGAATGCAGGAGGAAATGCGGCGGGATATTTGTATCATGAGCCGTGCAGGGAGGAAATACGCTTCAGTGGGAAGGCGGAGGAATAGTCCCGCATTTCTTTTTTCATCTGCTGCATCCCTTCTGCAGCAGCCATTCCAGCGCTTCTGTCAGTGAGCTTACCTTTTCAAAAACGCAGGGCCCATACTTGCCGTAGCGATCCAGAAGCAGCGGCTTTATGCCGGCCTTTTGTGCCCCCAGCGCATCGGAACGCAGGGAATCCCCAATGTGGATCACTTCTTCCGGGAGGCAGCCGCTTACCTCCAGCGCCTTTTTGAAAATTCGTGTATCCGGTTTATAGGCTCCTGACATTTCGCTGGAAACCAGGCCGGCAATTGGTACATCCAGGCGGCGCAGCCCTTCCTCCAGGTACAGGGTATCATTGCTGCTGACCACGAAGACGGGTACCGGACAGTTTTGCAGGAATGGAACCGCATCCCCAAAGGGCGGGGAGCAGGTCCAGTGTTTTGTGAGCATTTCGCAAAGCATATGGGCATCATCTGTGAATTGAAAGTGTTCCATAGCCAGCAAAAATGTCCGGTATGCAATTTCATATTCTGTTTTATATTCATTCCTATTACATTCTTCCAGAAGCTCATCATGTCTGAAAAACCACCAGGCCGCCACTTCTGATGGTTTTGTTGCCTTACTCTGTTTAAAACAGCGGCCAATGACGGCATTGGCATATTCGCTTTCTTCCTGCACCAGGGTTCCCATATAATCAATAAAAACAGCGCGTATCATATCTTTCCTCCTAAATATAGTTCATTCTTTTTCCTGCCGGAACAGACCTTCTTCATGGAACAGCCTGCTACGGAGAGGACGGCTTTATTCAGGGAACGCGCCTTTACCGGACAGATCTGAATGCAGCGCATACAGGAGATGCAGCGGTTTTTGTCCGTTTGCTCAGGGTGGCCGTCCGGGATCGCGCCCACGGGACATGCTTTGGCGCAGGCGCCGCAGCCGGTGCAGGCTTTGCCAGCCTTCGGCTTTAGCGGAATGCCTTTGTATTCCCGGTAGGGGCGGCTGCCGGGCAGCGCGGGGGCAGACACCGCTGCACTGCTGCTGCAGTCTGCTGTCGGACGCAGGAGTTCTTGAATCTGGCGGACGAATTTTCTCAGTTCAGCTTTATCCTGGGCGTCCGGGCGGCCTGTGCCGTACTGATGCATGATGGAATGCTCCGTAACGGCAGCGATTGCTGCAACAGGGCAAAAACCGCTGTGTTCCGCCGCTTCCTGCAGCTCCAGCAGTGTATCGTCATAGGCACGGTTTCCGTATGCTGCGACTAGAACGGCAGGAGTGTGGCCGGCCTTCAGCTGCGTCAGCCGCTCCAG